>DATFSB010000322.1:0-5532 GCA_035262825.1 Gemmatimonadales bacterium
GCCCCGACGACGAGCACGATGAGAGCCTGCCCGGCGATCAATAGCCAGCGCCCTCCCCGCCCGCTCCGCGGGGAGGACGGCGCCGTCCGGTCGATCTTCAGGGCGCCGAGATCGGCGCTGCGGGCATCCATGCGCGGAAAGCTACACGCAAGGAGGCCGCCAGGAGGAGTCTAGCTCAGGGGTACTGAACCAGGCAGCCGCCGTTGCCGCTATTCACCCAGTTACGCTGAACCAGGTAGTCCTTCCCGCCGAGATTCATGTTCGCCGTCGAGCCGTTCCCGGTCGTATAAGTCGCTCCGAACGTCCAAGCGCACTTATCGGCGTTCTCATTGCCCTGGCGATCGTACCAGGCGTTCAAGTCCTCGTCGGTGGTCGTCTCTTCCGTCTCGTGTGCCAGCGTATTCACCTCGGCGTCGGCGGCGAAATCCCCGTTCGGCGATCCCGAGAGCGCGGTACAGCCATTGACGAAATCGGCGTCGTGCGGCATCACCGCGTATTTCACGTCCCGGCCGCTCGAGCTGAAGTGGCCGTGGTAGGCGCAGTACTGCGAGCCGAACCCACCGCCCAGGTCAACCCCCGGCCCGCTGAACACGACGTAGATGGTGGAGTTGTCGAAGGTGATCGCGCCCGAGTTGAAGCCGGCGACGATTTGCGCCTGTACGGCCGCGTCGGAGACTTTCTGCCCCGACGCGGGGACGTTGGTATTCGCCGCCCAGAATCCGGTGTACGAGACCACGTTCTGCACCGGCGCTCCGGTGCCGTCGAAATACGTCGCGTTGATGTTGAAATACGGGGAGCCGCCGAGGTTTCTGAGGAACGCGCCGATGAGAGAGCCATCCTGGCTCCCGGTTCCCGTCGTTCCCGGCGTCGGCCCATTGTTGTAGATCGTCGAGGCAGACCAGTAGATGGCGACGATCCGCGTCTGATTGATGAACAGCGGCCCACCGTGGTAATTGATCCCGGTCGAGGAGCGTCTCGCGGCACTCCGCACGAAGCCCTTGGGAAGCATGACATGCGCATGCGGGTGATCGTTCTCGAACCGCAGCATTTCCGGCGGGGCCGGCGTGGCCGTGATCGGCGCGTTCGGTGCGGTGGGTTCACGGGAGCACGCGGCGAGCCACACACCGGCAACGGCGGCCGCCAGGAACAGTCGCTTCATCGCAACACCTCCAACGGTGAGCTGTGCCACAAAGCAGGAGAGACCATCGTATGAGGGCGACAGCGCGCCGCAAGTAGGGCAAGTTCCGGGCCGGGTCGCTCCGCGTTCCCAGGCGAGACGCGGAGGAGCCTCCCGTCAGGTGACGTTCAGCTAGGTCGCGCTGGTCAGTCGGTTCGGCGCGGATGGCGACGTAACCGCTCGGTCGCGTCGTCGATGCGGATGATGTAGGCCGGGATTGATTCTCCCCGGTCGCGCTGCGGGACGACGAAGTGGCGGTCGTCGGGCTGGGAGCTGTTCAGGTCGTCGACCATCAGGTCTCCACCATGTCGTTCCACGGCCGCCTCGAAGCGCTCGACAGCCGACAACAGATCGGCGAGATCCGCAGGCCCATCCGCCGCTGTGACGCCGATCCCGCGGGAGCGCAGGCGCGCCGCCACCTCCGCCGCTACGGAGTCACGCTCGTTCATGATCTTCCCCCTTATGCGGCACTCAGCCGCTGCCGGATCGCGCCGAGGTGATAGGCGGTATGGGCGATCGCGCCGAACGCCGTGCCGATCGCGTCTTCGTCCCAGGTGCTCCGCATCCCGACCGCCACGACCAGCTCCTGGTAGGCGCGCCGCAGTGACGTGCGCAGCGCCGCCCACGCGGCGTCGTCGACCTCAGCGACCGTCCAGCTGCGGCCGCGGTCACGCGAAGCGGCCTCACCCCGCAGCGCGCGCGTCGTGAGTGTCACGCTCGATTCCAGATGGTGCACGTGCCCCGCGATCGTGGTATGGCCGGGTCCGCCCACCTGTGACGCTTGCGCCGCGGTCAGGGTGTCGATCGTGGCCAGCACGCCCGTCCCTACGGCGGTGTCGGTGAAGTAGGTCCACGGTCCGGGCGCCCCTTCGAAGCCCTCGCGCAGCATGCGCGCGACGAGACCAACGGCGACGGCAGGCGGTATCCCGGTCATCTCCCGCGACCTTTCTTTCTGGAGCGAGTCCGCTGCACGAGATTCCAGAACTGGCGCTCGCCGATGATGGTGACGACATGCCCGCGGGCGGCGAGGCGCCGGATCTCCATCAGCTTCAGACCCCCTACGGTGCCGGCGATCTGCAGCGCATTGGGCCGTCCGCGCACCAGCACGTCGGTGGCACGCCCCGGAGCAGACTGCACGATTGCCCCCGCGCGCTTGGCGGCGGCGACCGCCTCGCGGCGCGGCCTGCTGAGGAAACCCGTGAAGGAGACCCGTTTGCCGCGCAAATCCTTCACCCGCCCGAACTGCGGCGCGGTGCGCGCGTGCTGCAGCGCCGTAATCAGATCGCCCGCGGCCTCGTAGCGCTTGCCGCGTACGCCGAGGCAGCGGTGAATGACTTCCTTCAGATGATCGCTGCAGGGCAGCGTGCGCACGTCGCGGCTGCGGATCACGCCGCCGATGTCGCCGCGCAGGAGCATCACGGCGATCAGGCCGACCTGATAGATGTCATCGCGCTGCTGCCAGCGCCGCACCCGGCCCCACGCGATCTCATTCGGTACGTTGAGCAGATTGAACGCGTCGGCGGTGACGCCACGGCTCGACAGCTGATGGGTGGCGATCCCGAAATCGCCGAGTTTCAGCTGCTCCTGCTCGCACACGAACACGTTGAACGGTGTGAGATCGCGGTGCAGCGCCTGGCCGCGGTGCAGCGCGTCGAGCACAGAGAGAATTCCCGCGATCTCGCGGCGTACGAACCGCTCGGACTGCGGTCCCGCGCCGGCGAGCCACGCTCCGAGATCGCCGTGCTCGGCGTACTCCATGGAGAGGCAGTAGCGGGTGCGCCCGCCTTCCGTCACTACGAAGCGGTCGTGAATGCGCAGCGCCCTCGGGCTGCGGCCAAGCAGCTCGGCGAAATACGCTTCCCGCAGCCATGGTGTGAGCCGCTCCGTGATCTTGACGCATACCTGGGCGGGCAAGCCGCCGCGCGGCTCCGGCGTCGCCAGGTGGACCTCCCCGAACCCGCCTTTACCGACCAGCCGCTCCAGGCGATACGTGCGGCCGCTTTCGGAGCTCGCGACGCTCGGCGGCGCGGCACTGCCGGAAGCGGCGCGACCGCCCTGCGTCGAGCGCCGGGCGGCCTGCGTCGACCGCCGGGTGGTGCGGGACAGGGTTGCGCGGGTCGGTGTCGCCATTCAACTATTTGAGCCCCGACCGCTCGTGGAGTCAAGTGAACACCATCGCCCGGAAACGATTGGCCCACCAGTTCCTGTCGAAGCCGACGCTCCGGTCGGCGGCCGACGTCGTGCGCGCGCTCGGTGCGGTGCAGTCGCAGGACTACAGTGGCGCGAAGTGGGCCCTCGGGCAGCGATCCCGCACGCTCACCGATACCCATGTCGAGCGTGCATTCACGACCGGTACCATCCTGCGCACGCACGTGCTGCGCCCCACCTGGCACTTCGTGAGCCCCGCGGACGCGCGCTGGATGCTCGAGCTCACGGCACCGCGCATCCGTGCCAGTCAGGCCTACCACGAGCGGTTTCTCGGACTCGCGTCATCCGTGTTTCGGAAGAGCAACCGCGTGCTCGAGCGTGCGCTGCAGGACGGCAGGCAGCACACCCGTGACGAGCTGGCGGCGCTGTTGCGGCGCGGCGGTGTGCGCGTGCAGAGCGGGCAGCACGTCGGACAGCTGCTGATGCGCGCGGAGCTCGATTGCCTGATCATCAGCGGTCCGCGGCGCGGCAAGCAATTCACGTACGCCCTGTTCGACAGCCGAGTCCCCGCGGCGCCGCCCAGGGACCGCGACGAGGCGCTGCACGATCTCGCGCTCCGCTACTTCGCGACGCGGGGACCCGCCACGGCGCAGGACTTCGCGTGGTGGTCGGGGTTGACGGTCGCCGATGGGACGCGCGGAGCGGCAGCCGCTGCGTCGGTCCTGGAACGCTTCACCGCGGAGGGGCGCACCTACTGGTACGATCCGTCCCGCAGGGCGCCGCGGGCTGCCCGCGTCGCTCACCTGCTGCCGAACTACGACGAGTACGTCGTCGGCTTTCGCGACCGCAGCGCCGTCGCCGAGCGGCTGCTCGCGGCCCGGCCGCGCCACCGCGTGGATGGGCTCATCGGCCACGTCGTCGTCGTGGATGGCCAGATCGTCGGCGGCTGGCGCCGGATGCTCGGCAAGACGCTCGACATCGAGCTGCAGCTGCGCGTGCCGCTGACGGCGCGCGAGCACGATCTCGTGCGGCGCGCCGCGCAACGTTTCGGCACATTTCTGGGAGTGCCGGTGCGGGTCCGGATGAGCAAGCCTCGCGAGTAAGCAGCGCGGGGTGTTACGGGATTCGAATCCCGCCGGTGACCTTCTTCAGCTGTTGCTCGAGCCGCTGCTGCGCCGCCTCGATCACGCGACGCGCCTCGCCGACCTGAGCGGCCGCCTGCGACTTCACCTGCGTGATCTTGGCCCCGAGCGGCGCGGTGGTCGAATCGGCGAAGCGGTCGACACGGGCGCGCACCGTCGCCTCGGCGGCGTGGACTTTGTCTCCGATCGCGGCGCGCAGTCCGTCGGCAACCGCCTCGTCCAGATTGGAGCGCACCTGGAGCTGCGGCTTGCTCAGCGTGCCGCTCAGCTCGGCGCTCAGGACGAGATGATCGATGTGCGAGACGACCTGCCACAACAGGTCGGCCGCCGCTCCTCCCGCGCCGCCGCTGTCGCGCTGCCAGGCTGCTCGCGGAGCGAGCACCTGCCAGCGGCCGTGGACCGAGTCCCCGTAGAGACTGAATCCCAGTGTCAGATCGCCCCTTCCCGGCACGACGCGAATCGGCAGGCCGGGGAGATGAATGTCGGGGATCGACACGTCCTGAACCGTCCCGCCGACGGCGTCTCGCGGCGTGTCATGCACGTGGTCGAACATCGCGTCCGCGGACACCGTCGGCGCCCGCAGCTCGAAGTTGGTGGGACGGCCGTACAGCGCCGGCGCACTGGTCAAACCGGTCAGCCGGCCGGAGTAGGACCGCACCGCGCTGTCCGCACCGAGCAGCAGCGACACCTCCGCGTCGCGCAGCAGGAATCCCGGCAGCGTCTTTTCGCGCGGGAACTGCACCGTCACGCCCCTGCGGCGCACCGGGGCGGGCTCGGCATGCGGCCTGAGCCCGGGCGGCATGTACTCCCTGGCCAGCTGCGTGTAGTACAGGCCCCGCTGGAACTTGGCCACGGCCTCCGGGCCGAACAGCACCCTGGCGATGGCGCTGGCGTCGATCGGCGGTAGGCGCACGAGGTTTTTCGCGAACGCGTAATCCCGCGTTCGGGCGGCGGCGAGGGCGGCAACGCCTTGGTCGAGCGCTGCTGCGCCGGCTTGCACGTCCCGCTCGAGCGACACCACGCGATCGCGGGTCTGTTTTACCCGGTCGATCGTGCGGCGCGCGT
>DATFSB010000323.1:0-8038 GCA_035262825.1 Gemmatimonadales bacterium
GGCACCGCGGCGCGGCCGCTGGCGCCGCTCGCCAGCGTCACGTCGGCTTCGACGGTGGGATTCCCCCGGCTGTCCAGGATTTCACGCGCGCGGACGGAGATGATCGTGCTCATGGTGGCGCCAACCTTAAGGGGCTTCCGACCTGGCGTCAACGCGGGCGCGCATCGCGGCGATCGCATCGTGGGCCCGCTGCCGCAACGCCTCCCGGTCGTGCAGCGTCATCCCCGTCGTGGCGATCGGCTCCCCGACCTGGATGCGGATCGGGGTCGGCTTCAGGCGCCAGGCGCCCTTGGGGAGAATGCGGAAGGTGTCATGCACGTAAACCGGCACGAGCGGCACCTGGGCGGCGATGGCGAGACCGAACGGCGCATTCTTGAACGGCAGCAGCTCTCCGGTGCGGCTGCGCGTCCCTTCGGGGAAGACGACCGTCGAGACGCCGCGCTCATGAATCCGTCGCGCCGCTTCGGCGTAGGCGTCCATGGCGCGGCTGCGATTGGTGCGGTCGATCGTGACGTGACCCGCCGCCACCATCGCCTGGCCCAGCAGCGGAATTCGCGCCAGCTCCTGCTTCGCCACGAAGCGAATCGATCCCGGCATCCCCGCCGCCAGCGCCCAGATGTCGAACATCGACGAGTGATTGGAGGCATAGACGACCGGGCCCGGCGGGATGCGCGCCAGTCCGTCGATCACGAGCGGCGTACCGGCGCCGCGCAGGATCCAGCGCGCCCAGTCGGACGTGCCCCAGTCGTAGATGCCGCCGGGACGGTGGCGGATGCGGAGCAGCGCGCCGATCAGCGTCCCACTGGCGTGGATGACGGACGAGACGACGAGCACGACGTAATACCACGCGATTCGCAGCATCAGGCGGCGAAGTGATCGAAGCCCGCCGGGGCTGCCACCTCGACGCCCCGCTCGGTGAAGCGCACGCTGCCGGCGGTCCCGTCGACGCAGGTGCCGACGCGGGAGAGCTGGATCCCGACGAGACCGCTGAACGCCTGCGCCTGGGTTTCGCCGAACGACGGGGGCATGGCGACGAGCAGTTCGTATTCCTCGCCGGAGGACGCCGCGATGAGCGGCGCCGCCCCGGGCCAGCACGGCAGCCGCTCGAGCGAGAACTCGAGCGCGACCCCGGACGCGGCGGCCAGGTGGCGCGCGTCGGCGGAGAGTCCATCGGAGAGGTCGATCATCGCCCGCGCCCCCTGGCTCGCGAGCCACTGCCCCGCCTGGATGCGCGGCTCCGGCGCCGCGAACCGCGCCGATACCGCCGGCTCGGGAGTACGCCCCGAGCGCAGCTCGCGCAACGCCAGCTCCATGGCGCCGAGCCGTCCCGTCACCCACAGTCCATCGCCGACTTCCGCACCGCGGCGGCGCACCGGTCGCGGCGCGGTGCCGATGGAGCAGACGTCCACGACGAGCAGCGGCGCCTGCGACAGATCGCCGCCCAGCACCTTCGCCCCGGCGAACGTCGCCGCCTTCCCCACACCCTCCATGATCTCCGCCGCGTGCTCGGCCGGCGTCTCGAGCGGCATCGCGAGCGCCACGAGCACTCCCGCCGCGCGCGCCCCTTCCGCCGCGAGATCGGACAGCGACGCCACGGCAGCGCGATAACCGATCTGCGACAGCGTGAGCCAGTCGCGCCGGAAATGCACGTTCTCGACCGAGATGTCGATGCTCAGCGCGATCGTCGCCTTTTCGGCGCGCAACAGGGCGCAGTCATCTCCCAGCCCCTGGCCCGTCGGCCCCAGCCTGGCGAAGATCGCCCGCAGACGATCGAATTCCCCACCACTTCCCAACCGGAGATGTGCACTCACTACCGGCCTCCCGTTACGGCGTCGCGCCGCAGCCGCACGACCCCGCTGTCGGTTGCCACCCACACCCAGCGCGGCGACGCCTGCACGTCGCGCACCGGCGCCGGGAGATCACCGGGGATCGCGAGCCGCTGATACACCCCGCGGCTCACATTCCACCATGCGAGTCCCAACGTCCCGCCCAACCAGACGCCTCCCATATCGCTCCCTGCCGCCGTCAATGTTCCCAGCGCCACGCGCGGCCGCTCGACCGTCCAATGCGCGGCCGCCGGATCGCGCCATGCGACCTGATCTCCGAACACCGCGACCAGCGTGTCGGATGCGCGAGCGAGCGCCACCACCGGCGCGCGCAGGGCCGGCTCCGCCTGAATCTCGGAGTCGACCACGGGCGCCGGGGAACCGGGCGGCACTACACCGAGCCCGGCACTGCTGCCCACCCAGAGCGTCTCCCGCACCGCGAGGAGACACGATACCGCCACGCCGTTGTCGGACAGCCGCACGATACGATTGCCGGCGGTGACGATGGCGAGGCCATGCGTGGTACCGACCCAGACGCCGTCGGGCGCCGGCGCAAGCGCGCGCACGTCCTCCGACGGCAGCCCGTCGCTCGCGCTAAAACGGCGCGTGCGGCCGTTTCCCGGGTCCATCTGGTAGAGGCCCGCTCCGGTCGCGATCCAGAGCTGGCTCCCCGCCGCCAGCAGCCGATACACCGGCGCCGCGCCCCACCCTTCTCCCGCCTGCGGCTCCACCGACGTGGTGGCCGATAGCTCATCGGGGAGCCACGTCAGGCCGCTTTTCTCCTCGGGTCGACTGACCCGCCCCGGGGAGCCGGCCACCCAGATGCCATCCGAACCGAGCGCGAGGGCATCGGCGCGGTTGCCGATCAGTGTAAACGGCAGCGGCTCCCACTGGGCCATCGTGGGATCGATGCGGATCAACCCCAGGCCGTTCGTTCCAAAGTAAAGATCGCCACCCTCCATCGGCCGCGCTGCTGCGGTGAACTGATAGGAGCGTAACCGCGGATCGGTCAGGATGAGGGCGCGCAGCGCCTGAGCCATTGGTGCGGTCTGCAACGCGGCTTGCACGTCGAGCGGCGTCACGCGCCGCTCCGGGGGCGGCAGCGGCGTTCCCGGAATCGCGAGCAGCCCGCCGCGCGGCAGGAAGCGCCAGCCCGTCTGGTCGCGAACGAACACGCCGCTCGCCGGATCGCGCACGTCGAGCAGCAAACCCGAGATCCCACCCGTCGCGGGTCCGGCGTCCCAGTGCTGCTGATCGACATCGTAGCGCGCCCATCCCTCGTCGGTCCCGAGCCAGACGGCGTTGCCGACTGGGTCGGCGAGGGCGAGCCGCACTCGCGCCGTTGGATATCCGTCGAGCGCCGTCACTGGAAGTCGCCAGGCGTTCACCCGCCGGTCGTAGACAAGGAGCCCGTGTCGCGACGCGGCGAAGACCACCCACGGCGACGCCGCGACGGCGTCGATGACCGAAAAGTCGGAGATGAGAACGCGGTCTTCGGGGCGCCAGCTGCGGGTCTGGGCGGATGGGCGGATGGACGGATCGGCGGATAGCAACAGCGCGGCCGCACCAATGCACCATCCGGCGATCCGCCAATCCGCCAATCCTTCCATCACACCGCCTCCGGCGGCTCGAGCACTGTCAGCACCGGCGGCCCTGGCGGCGGGCTGTCGCTCCACGTGCGCCACACCTCGGGGAGCGATGCCAGAACATCCGCTGGGCGCAGGCTGCGCGCGCTCCAGGCACGCGCGCCCAGCTCCGCGGCCCGACCCAGCGCCTGCGCGCCGAGCGCGGCCGCCTCCGCCGCTGCGACCCCACGCGCCAGGAACGCGCCGATGAACCCGGAGAGCACGTCGCCCGATCCGCCGGTGGCGAGCCCCGGGTTGCCGGCTGCCACGACGTGCATCGGTCCCCGCACATCGGCGATGACGGTGGGCACGCCCTTGAGCAGCACGCAGCCGTGCAGCGTCTGGGCCGCTTTCGACACCGCGGCCCAGCGATCGTTGGCCACGGCGTCGGCGAGCTGATCCCCGGCCAGGGCGCGGAACTCCCCGAGGTGGGGCGTGAACACGAGCGGGCGCTCGGTGCGCCCCTCGAACAGCATCAGGGCGTCGGCGTCGACGACGGTCGGGATGGGCCGGCGCGCGAGCACACTGGAGAGAAACGGCTTGCGCGGCAGGTCGCGCCCGAGGCCCGGGCCCACGACGAGAGCGTCGGCCCAGTCGAGTGCTTCCCCGACCTCAGGCTCGAGACCCGGGCCGAGCGCCGAGGGCACGGTGAGGACATCGGGGAGACTGGCGCGCGCGGCGGCGAGCGTCTCCTCGGCCGCGACGAGCTTCACGAGGCCGGCACCCGCCGCCAGCGCCGACCGCGCGGCGTGCAGCGCCGCCCCCGTCATCCCGGCGGACCCGCCCACCACGGTGACGCGACCGCGATCGCCCTTGTGCATCGTAGCGGTGAGCCCGGGCAGGCGCGCGCCCGCCCAGGCGTCGGTCACGAGCACGGGGGCCGAGGGTTCGGCCGGCGGGAACCCGATGTCGACCACGATGATCCGCCCGCACCACTCGCGTGCCAGGAGGTGGCCGCGCCGCGCGCCGCCGAAGGTGATGGTGATCTGGGCACGCACCGGTTCGTGCGTCTCGCCGGTCGTGAGATCGAGACCTGTCGGGCCATCGAGCGCGACGACCGGCAGTGAGCTCGCGACGAGGCGGTCGGCAGCGGTACGCACGTCGCCGCGGACCGGTCCGCTCGCCCCGGTGCCGAGCAGGGCGTCGACGGCGACAGCGGCGGCGGGCCATGGCTCTTCGCGCGTTAGCTCCGGCACGCCGCTCACCCGTGCCAGGGACCGGTTGTCGATCGCGTCGTCGGTCTTGGGGTCGAGGCCATACACCGATACGGGAACGCGGGCGGCGTGCAACGCCCGGGCGAGCACCCAGCCGTCGCCGCCGTTGTTGCCCGCGCCCGCCACGACGAGGACGCCGCGCTTGACGATCTCGGGAAACGCGCGCGCCACCTCGCCGGCGGCGGCGCGCCCCGCACTCTCCATCAGGACGCGGCTCGGGATCAGATACTTGCGCCGTGCCACCGTGTCCCACGCGGCGGCCTCGGTCGCTGAGAGAACGGGAATCGCCGCCGGCATCGTCACAGGATCACCACCCCACCGTAGCCCACCACGCGGGTCTCGTCGCCGGTGACCCAGCCGGAATGGCGGTAGTCCACCACCTCGGCCTGCGTGCTGCCGAGCGCACGCGCCGCGGCGATCACCGCGGCGGCGGGCGCGCGGCCGCACATCGACACCCGCTCCGCGCGGCAGCGGCGCAGCAGCTCCGCTCCGTCGAGGGCGCGAATGGCGCCCAGCACCTGGGCGTCTTTCAGCTCGGTCATCGCGGCCGGCTCGTAATGGTTGAGGTCGCTCGACGCCAGCAGCAACACTGGCTCCGGCCAGCGGCGGACGAGGCGCGCCAGCACGTCCCCCAGCGCCTGCGCTTCCTCCCACCCGTCCCAGGCGAGGAGCAGCGGCACGATCCGTACGTCCGCGCGGCGCAGCTGCAGGAACGGCAACTCCACCTCGATCGCGTGCTCGTCCAGGTGCGCCGTCCGATCGATCCCGACCAGCGGCGATTCGGCCAGCACTGCGGCGGCGAGCGCGTCGTCCACCGGGACATCCCCGAGCGGAGTGGCGAACGCCCCCGTTTCCCACAGCGACGCCCCGCCGGGCGCGCGGCAATGACCAGTGTGATTGGGACCAACGATAACTACGAGCCGCGGCACGTCGAGCCGCGCGAAGACGTGCGCGGCCGTGACGCCGGAGTAGAGGTAGCCGGCGTGCGGGGCGATCGCCGCGCGCGCCGCGGCGGCATGCGCCATCGGCTCCACGGGCTGGAGCAGCCCCCGGACGTCCCGTTGCAACGCCTCGCGCGATCCGGCGTAGAAGCGCCCGCTCACCGCGGGCGGTCGTACCGGGCCGGGCGCGGAGACTATTTCAGGCTCTGACCGATCGCCCGGCCAAACGAAATCTCGCCGTTATCGATGCGCACGTTGAAACCGCAATCGGGGCTGCTGCACACCCACGCCTTGTACATGATCGGGGCGCCGTCTCTTCCGTAATCCGACAACGGAATGAGCACTCCCCGCGTGCACTTTTGGCAGGTTGGCCACTCCATCGCATCCATCGATCCACCTCATCTCCCGGGCAGCCTACGACCGCTCCACGCCGGGCCAGCGATAGCCGGCACCGAAGGCGGCGTCGAAGTCATACACCCCTTCGAAGTCCTCGATTCGGTCGTTCGACTGCTGGGCGAGGAGTCCGGCATCGATCAACGCGAACACGATCGTTCCGAAATCCTCGGTGCGCCGCACGCCCCAGTGCTGCAGCACCGTGGGCGCCAACAGGCCGAACTGCTCCAGGGCGAAGTCGCGACAGGCCCAGGCGAGCTCGGCCCCCGACAAGTGGCGGCGCGCGGGGAGGCGGCCCTGCGCATACTCGAGCGCGGCGAGCACGAACAGATAGGCGCGCTCGTGGAAGCGGCCGTCGCGCGCCCCGATCTTCTGCAGCGCGTCGACGAGGGCGCCGTAATCGCTCATGGCCGCGCCCCGGCCGCGATCCGCGGATTGCGCGCCGCGCCGCGCGTGCCGCGGCGCGACGTGGGCTCGAGCAGCGCCGCCTCGAGCACCTGATCGATCGTCTCCACGCGCCGGATGTCGAGATGGCGCACCACCTCCTCCGGCAGGTCGACCAGGTCGGGGCGGTTGCGCTCCGGAACGAGGACGGTGCGGAGTCCCGCGCGAACGGCGGCAGTCAACTTTTCCCTGAGTCCGCCGACCGGGAGGACCCGCCCGCGCAGCGTCAACTCTCCCGTCATCGCCAGATCGTGCCGCGCGGGTCGGCGGCACAACAACGACGCCAGCGCCGTGGCGATCGTGATTCCCGCCGACGGACCGTCCTTGGGAACGGCGCCGGCCGGGACGTGGAGATGCACGTCGGTGGTGGTGAAGAGATTCGCCGGGATGCCGAGCGCCGCCGCCCGCGCGCGCAGCAGGCTCCACGCCGCCTGCGCCGATTCGCGCATTACATCGCCCAGCTGGCCGGTGAGGGTGATCTGCCCGCGCCCGGTCATGAGGATCGCCTCGACGAACATGATGTCGCCGCCTGCGGGGGTCCAGGCGAGTCCCGTCGCGACGCCGATCTCCGGCTCGCGTCCCGCGACCTCGTTCAGCACCGTCGGTTGGCCGGCGAATTCCTCGAGGTTTTTCGGATTGACCTTCACCGCCGCGCGACCGTCCTCCACCACCGTCCGCGCGACCTTGCGCAGCACTCCCTGGATCTCGCGCTCCAGCTGCCGCACGCCGGCTTCGCGGGTGTATTCGCTGATCAACCGCTCGATCGCGCCGTCGGCCAGGCTCGCGAGCTCCGTGGGAAGTCCCGTCTCCTTCAGCTGGCGCGGCAGCAAGTAGCGCTTGGCGATGGCGAGCTTCTCCCCGGGGGTGTAGCCGGACAGACTCAGCACTTCCATGCGGTCGAGCAGCGGCTCGGGGATCTGCGACAGGCTGTTCGCGGTCGCGATGAACAGCACGCCCGAAAGATCGAACGGGATTTCGAGGTAGTGGTCGACGAACGTGCCGTTCTGCGCCGGATCGAGGACCTCGAGCAGGGCGGCGGTTGGATCGCCGCGCACGTCGGCGCCCATCTTGTCCACCTCGTCGAGCATCAGCACGGGATTGCGCGTCTCGCAGCGCTCCAGCGCGTGCAGGATGCGGCCCGGGATCGCGCCGACATAGGTGCGGCGATGGCCGCGGATTTCGGCTTCGTCGCGCACCCCGCCGACCGAGACGCGGATGAACTTCCGTCCCAGCGCCTCGGCGATGCTCTGGCCGAGCGACGTCTTGCCGACGCCGGGCGGGCCGACGAAGCAGAGGATGCTGCCGCGCGCGTCGGGGTTGAGGGTGCGGACGGCGAGATGCTCGAGAATGCGATCCTTGATCGTGAAGAGGTCGTAGTGATCGCGATCGAGGATCTCGCGCGCCGCCTTGAGATCGTGGCGGTCGGGCGACACACGCTCCCACGGCAGCGCGGCGATGGTCTCGAGATAGGTGCGCACCACGTGGTACTCGGCCGACTGCGGCGACATCTGGCGCAGCCGCTTCAGCTCGCGGTCGACCACGCGCCGCGCCTCGGTGGAGAGCCCTGCCCCGTCGAGCTTGGTCGTGAGGTCCTG
>DATFSB010000324.1:0-10839 GCA_035262825.1 Gemmatimonadales bacterium
CGTGAGACAGCGCGTCCCCTTGAGGAACAGCTTCGTGCCCTCGCGGCGGCACAGCTTGCAGGCAGGACCCGTATAGCGTGCCATCGCTCAGACCCGCCGCTTCTTCGGAGGCCGGCAGCCGTTGTGCGGGATCGGCGTCACGTCGCGGATCGAGCGGATCTGCAGCCCCGCCGTCGCGAGCGCCTGGATCGCCGACTCGCGACCCGAGCCGGGCCCCTGCACGCGCACGTGCACGCGCTTGACGCCGAGGTTCACCGCCTCGCGCGCCGCCTGTTCCGCCGCCACGGTCGCCGCGAAGGGCGTCGACTTCTTCGATCCCTTGAAGCCCGCCTTGCCCGACGAGCCCCACGTGATCGCATTGCCCTGCATGTCGGTGATCGTGATGAGCGTGTTGTTGAACGTCGCCGTGATATGCGCGACGCCCTCGGCTTCCACGACTTTCTTGGCGCGCTTCGCGCCCGGTGCTTTTCCTTGTGCCATGACCGCCGTTTACTTTTTCAGGGCTGGTTTCTTTTTGCCTGCGATCGCACGCCGCGGACCCTTCTTGGTCCGCGCATTCGTGTGCGTGCGCTGTCCGCGGACGGGCAGGTTCTTCTTGTGGCGCCCGCCGCGATACGTTCCGATATCCATCAAGCGCTTGATGTTCATCGCGACTTCGGTGCGCAGCGCGCCTTCGACCTTGTAATCGCGCTCGATCACCTGCCGCAGCCGCGCCACTTCCGCGTCGCGCAGGTCGCGCACGCGCGTGTCAGGACTCACGCCCGTCTCGGCGAGAATCCGCTTCGCGTTGCTCTTGCCGATACCGTAGATGTACGGCAGGGCGTATTCGACTTTCTTTTCCCGGGGAAGGTCCACACCGGCGATACGCGCCATACGTCTAGCCTTGCCGCTGTTTGTGCTTGGGACTGCGCTTGCAGATCACCCGCAACACACCGCGCCGCCGCACCACCTTGCAGTGCTCGCAGATCGGTCGCACGCTCGAACGCACCTTCACCGGGACTCCCGCCGCAAAGAGTTTTTCATGAGCCTCGGAAATTAGACAGGCCCGTAAGTCCACGCAAGGGGCGAGATTACGACTCAGCGACCGGTGCGCAACTCCACCACCACCCACTGGTCGCCGCGGCGCCGCAAACCGAGAAACACTGTCTCGCGCCGCTGCTCCGTCGTCCCCGCGACGGTGAAGCGACGCTCCAGCTCGACAAACCCCTGGCCCTCCGCCATCTCACGCGCGACCCGCACGTCCACCGAATGCTCCTGCGAAGTCCGGAGATAGCGCCCCAGCAGCTCACCGGCCTGGTCACGCCCGATGGCCGAGGAAGGATCGGCCCCGGGAATCTCGAGCGTCACCCCCGGACTGCCGGCGAGCAGCGCAACGGGATCGTGGGCAAGCCAAGCCGAGCGCGCCCGCGCCGCCGCCTGTTCGAGTCCACCCTGCCCCGCGAGCGTCCCGCCGATCGCCAACACACAGACCAGCCACCACGGTTTCATATCGAGTCCAGGATCTGCTGGTACACCACAGCGGGATCGGCCGCGCGGGTGATCGACCTCCCGACGACCAGATGCGTCGCGCCGAGGCGGACCGCCTCCCGGGGCGTGACGGTCCGGGCCTGATCGTCTCTCGAATCTCCGGCGAGGCGCACGCCGGGGACCACGATCCACGGCCCCTGCCCGAGCGCCCCCCGCACGATCCCGATCTCCCGGCCGCCGGCGACGACTCCTCGCAACCCGGCCTCCCGGGCGATCCGCGCCAGCCGCTCCCCCTCGAGACCCATATCCGGAACGCCGCGCCCGACGATCTGTTCCAGATCCGTCGACGAGTGCGAGGTGAGTACCGTGACGCCGACGAGGGGCAGGTCGCCCGCTGCGCGCACGGCGGCGACCAGCATGTCGTGCCCGCCGAGGCAGTGGACCGTCGCCATCCCGACCCCGAGCTCGCGCGCCGCCCCAACTGCCCGTTCCACGGTGCTCGGAATGTCGTGCCACTTGAGATCGAGGAACACGCGCACGTTGCGCGCTGTGAACTCGCGCACCAGGGCCGGCCCTTCGCGCACGAACAGCGCCGAGCCGATCTTGGCCCAGCGCAGCCCCGGGAGCTTGTCTGCGAGCGTGAGTGCCTCTGTCCCGCTCCCCAGGTCGAACGCCACGATCAACTCAGCCATGCGCCAGTGCTCCCGCGATACGCTCGGGGACGCGTGGATCGGCGAGCGCCGCCGTCCCCACTGCCACCAGAGCGGCGCCGGCATGAAGGTACTCGCGGGCGTCGGCGGCGGTGCGGATCCCCCCGACGCCGATCACCGGCAGGTCGACCCGGTCGCGCACGCGCCGGGTCGCCAGCACGCCGATCGGCAGCAGGGCGGGACCGCTGACTCCACCGAACCCATTCCCCAGGCGGCCCGCGAGCGTCCCCGGCAGTGTGTTCACGAGACTCACCGCGTTGGCCCCCTCCTGCCAGGCAACCTGCGCCATCGCGGCAATGTCGGGCAGCGCCGGAGACAGCTTGATCACGAGCGGCTTCGTGGTGCGGCGGCGGCAGCGGCGCACCAGTTCCCCGAGCCCGCCGGCGTCGGCCCCGAACTCCAGTCCACCGGCGGAAGTGTTGGGACAGGAGGCGTTGATTTCGAATGCGACGATGACGCGGGCGTCGCTCAGCCGCTCGAGCACCCGCTCATAGTCTTCG
Source organism: Gemmatimonadales bacterium (assembly GCA_035262825.1). Taxonomy (GTDB): domain Bacteria; phylum Gemmatimonadota; class Gemmatimonadetes; order Gemmatimonadales; family GWC2-71-9; genus DASTHG01. Next base: position 2,678 of record DATFSB010000324.1, read on the forward strand.
ACTGTCGCCCCCGCGACGTTGACGAGTACCCGTGCGCGCGACAGGCGCCGCTCGAGCCAGGGGAGGTCGTGGGTGGCCACTGCCTCGAGGCCCGGGTTGGCGAGGCCGACGGCGTTGAGCATGCCACCGGGGAATTCCGCCACGCGCGGCCCCGGATGCCCGCGCCGTGGCTCGGGAGTCACCGCTTTGGTGACGACCCCGCCCAGGGCATCGAGATCGATGACCCCGTCGACTTCCCTGCCGAATCCTGCGGTTCCGGCCGCGAGCAGCACCGGATTCTGGAATTGGGTCTCGAAGATCTCGGTGGCGATCAGGGTCGGTCATCCGGTTGCGCGGGTGCCTTGTCACCCGGCCGGCGCACCGGTGTGGGACGCTTGCCCGGCGTCGCACGCAGGCCCGCGTGTGCCTCGACCACCACCTCGAGGTCGGGACCGCGCGGACCGGTGCGCGGCGGGGCAACGACAAGGCCAAGGAGCCCGGTGCCCGCGGCGCGCGGCCGCGCGACGCCGAGAGCGTTGGCCAGTGAGTCCTCCATCGCCTGATAGGCGGGACTGGCGCGACCAAAGAACGCCTGCGTGTAGGGCGACTCGGCGAACTGCGCGCGCAGCACCCCATCAACGGAGTCGAGCACTGCCGGAGCCAGCTGGCCGGCGGCGATCAGTGCCTTCGGGGTGAACAGCGACGTGGGATGGGTCGCGGCAAAGCGGAGAAACAGTCCGGCCGCGAGCGCGGGGGCTGCCAGAGAATCCCGAGCCCGCTCCGCCTGGCGGAACCCGTTCGCCTCGGTCGTGTCCTCCCGGCGGACCAGTTGGATCTCCGACTGCAGCGCACGGGCCTCTCCTCCCACCAACCCTCCCGACGCCTGGTGCATGAGCCGCGCCGAGATGGAATCGAGTTCCGCAACGGACTTCGCCTGCGCGAGGTGCACGCGCTCGATCCGTACGCGCGCGCGCGCGGCTTCGGCGGAGTCGGGAACGAGCGCGGCCGCCGCGCCATAGCGGGCGAGGGCACGGTCGAGCACGCGGGCCGCGCGCAGCCGGTCGCCGTCGGCGATGAGGAGGCGGGCGCGGGGTGCGGCGCGCAGCTTGCCCCTCACCAGCAGCCGATCGAGCGCGTCGGCGGCCGTCACAGGCCCGCTCCACTGAGCAACCGAGTCCAGGGCATCGCTCCAACGGGTTTCGTCGCCATCGCGGCGCGCGACCGTATCGACCAACGCGACTGCCGCCGCCGGCCTCCCCGCGGCGGCCAGCACCACGACACGCGCCGTGGCCGCCTGGGGCTCGGTCGACGCGGCCAGGCGCCGCTCCGCCAGGGTCTGGTCTCCGCTGCGCTGCGCCGCGAGCCCGCCGATGTAGAACGCTCGCGAGCGCCGGCTTGCGTCGTGCGACTCGAGCACCGGTGCGAGGTAACGCTCGACGTCGCTCAGGCTCCCCTGCTGGACGGCGCACGCGGCCGCCGCGAGGGAAGCCCGCTCGCGCAGCGCGTCGTCAGTGACGATCGCGATGGCGTGGCTCAACGGCACCAACGCAGCATCGCAGCTGCCGCTCCGTGCCAGGCCTTCCCCCTGGAGCACGAGGGCGTCATCGGCCCAGCGGCTGTGCGGATGATGCACGAGGACCGTCTCGGCCTTGGCCGCCGCACGGCCCCAGTTGGCTCGCGCTTCGGCCACCATCCCCCGCTCTTCGAACTTGCGCGCGTCGTTCGCCAGCCGGTTGGCGCTCCACAGGCCGTTGTAGTAGGCGCAGCCGGCGAGTGGCAGGACGACGGCGAGCAGCGAGCGTCTCACGGCGACCCGCCGATCGCCACCTTGCGCTCGAATTCGAGGAGGTAGCTGACGATGCCGTCGGCGATGGCGTCCGCGATCTTGCGCTGTCCCGCGGCGGACGCGAGGAACGTTCCATCGGTCTTGTTGGTGGAGAACCCGGTCTCGACGAGAATTGCCGGGCGCCGCGCGCCGTTGAGCACGTAGAAGCCGGCCTGCTGGACGCCGCGGTCGTCTCCGGGATGGATCCGCGCCACCTTCTGCTGCACCAGCTCGGCAAGGCGTGCCGACTCGCGCAGGTACTCGTTCTGCTGCAGATCCTTGAGGATCGTCGCCAGACCTCCTTCGACCGCCTGCGCGTCGGGCGACTGGAAGCGGATCGCGTCGTTTTCCATCCGCGCCACCCGGCGCTGGTCTTCGGTCTTCGCATCCGAGAGGAAATACGTTTCGACGCCGTTCGCGACGGTGCTGCGCTTGCCGTCCGGCATCGAGTTCACGTGAATGCTGACGAACAGGTCGCAGTCGTCGTGACAGAACCCCGCGCGATCGTGCAGGTCGATCAGCGTGTCCCCGGTGCGCGTGAGCGTCGCCACGATCCCGCGGCTCGCGAGCTCGTCGCGCAGCAGCTTCCCGATCGAGAGGTTGACGTCCTTCTCGGTCATCCCCTTCGGGAACGCGCGGCCCGGGTTCCCAGGGTCGCGTCCGCCGTGCCCGGGATCGATCACGATGACGTGCCGGTGGCGCAGGCCCGTGATGGGGTTGGGCTTGTCGTGGACGGGAGCCGCGGCCGGCGTCGCCGCAGGATGCGTCGCCGGCGGGGTGGTCACCGGCGCGGCCGCGCCCGAGCCGCCCGACGGCGAGTCGGTGGGCTGCCGTACCGCGGGCGCGAGCGGCGGACGCAGCGGCGGATCGGCGCTGGCGACCGCTGGTGCGGCGGGTCCGGTTTCGGAGAGCCGGCCGTTCTCGGCGTCCCAACTGAAGCGGCCGGCGAACACCGCCGGCACGCAGTCCGCGAGCCAGGCAAGCGGCAAGAACAGCGTGTCGCGCGCCACGTAGGACTCGTCCACCAGCTGGCAGAGGCGCGTCCCGATGCGGGCGTACGGCGAGCCGTACGCGAAGACGAACCCGGCCCCGTGCAGCACGACCGTCGCCCGCCCACCCTCGATCGCCACCGCGAGGTCGAGCGGGCCGGCGACGAGCGGCGCCGCCACCGCGGCGCCGCGCTCGTAGCTGATCGGCACGGTGGCGTCGCCGCGGGGCGTGGTGATGTGCACCGAGTCGCGCGGCGCCGCCACCGCCTGGAGCGCGAGCGCCAGTTGCCGCATCATGCGCGGCGTGCCCGGAATTCCCGAGCGGTCTCCCGCTCGGTGGCGCGCCGCTTCAAGTCTTCGCGCTTGTCGTGCAGCTTCTTGGCGCGCGCCAGCGCGATCGCCACCTTGGCGACGCGATCCTTGAAGTACAGCTCGAGCGGGATGAGGGTGAGGCCCTTCTGGGTGGTGCCGCCAATGAGCTTGCGAATTTCAGCTTTATGCAAGAGCAGCTTGCGGGACCGCGTCGGTGGCGGGTTGTTGTAGCTCCCCTGCGCATAGGGCGAGATCGTCAGCCCTTCGAGCCACACTTCTCCACGCTGCACGTGCGCGTAGGCTTCGCCCAGACTCGCCTTCCCTTCCCGCAACGACTTGACCTCAGTGCCGGTGAGCACCAACCCGGCCTCCCAGGTTTCCAGGAGGTGGTAGTCGTGTCGAGCGCGCGGATTGCGTGCGATGGAGGTCTTGTTCAAGTCACCCAAAGAAAATAGAAACGCGTCGATGGAGGGTCAAGCCAAGCATTGACTTGAAGTTATACCGCTGTCTATATTCGCCGTTCCGCCGAAGTGGTGGAACTGGTAGACGCGCTGGCTTCAGGAGCCAGTGGGCGCAAGCCCGTGGGGGTTCGAGTCCCCCCTTCGGCATACCCCTCAATATCGCGGCAGCCGGGGATCGACCTCCGTTGCCCACGCGTCGATCCCGCCCCGCACGCTCCGCGCCTTCGAGAATCCCGCCGCTTTGAGCAGCTCCACCGCCTGCCGCGAGCGTGTGCCGTGGTGGCAGACCACGAGCACGTCGGCGTGTCCATCGAGCTCGCGTATCCGCGCGGGCAGCTCGCGCAACGGGACGTGCCGCGCCCCGTCCACGTGCACGATCTCCCACTCGAACGGCTCCCGGACGTCGACCAGCACGGCGGACGGATCGCGACGTGCCGCGGCTGCGGCATCGGTCGCGGAAATCTCCCCGTTCGCAACCATCGGCGCGCCGACACCGCAGAAGGCCTCGTAGTCGATCAGCTGCGTGACGGTGGGATGCGGACCGCACACCACGCAGTCGGGATCCTTCGCGAGCGCGATTTCACGGAACTGCAGCTTCATGCCGTCGAACAACAGCAGCCGGCCGATCAACGGCGTCCCAGTGCCGGTCACGAGCTTGATCGCTTCGAGCGCCTGGAGGCTGCCGATCACACCGGGGACGACGCCCACGACCCCGCCCTCGGCGCAGGACGGGACCAGCTCCGGGGGTGGCGGCTCACGATAGAGGCAGCGATAACAGGGACCGCGCCGCGCATCGAACACCGACGCCTGACCCTCGAAGCGCAGCACCGCGCCATACACCGCGGGGATCCCGAGCAGCACGCAAGCGTCGTTGACAAGGTAGCGCGTCGGGAAATTGTCGCTGCCGTCGAGTACCACGTCCCAGCCGCGCAGGTGTTCCAGTGCGTTCGCGGCGGTGAGGCGCGCTTCAATCGTCTCGACGTGCACGTGGGGATTCAGGTCGGCGAGCCGCGCCTGCGCCGACGCCAGCTTCGATGTCCCGACCGCGGCGGTGCCGTGCACCACCTGGCGCTGCAGATTCGACCGGTCCACGACGTCGAAATCGACGAGCCCGATGGTGCCGATACCGGCGGCGGCGAGGTACAGGGCCGCCGGCGAGCCGAGGCCGCCGGCGCCGACCAACAGGACGCGGGCGGCCTTGAGACGCTCCTGTCCCGCGAGACCGATCTCGGGAAGGATCAGGTGGCGGGAATAACGGATCAGCTCGTCGTGGGACAGCATCGCGGCTCCAGGCGAAGTATCACCGCGCGGAGCCGTCCGTTCAATGGGCCACGGGATTCGCGAGCTTGGGGGAGAGGCTCACTCCCACCTGCACGGCGAAGACGTTCTCCCCGGAGTGCCGCTGCAGCCACAGCACACGGCCGTTGACGTTCCACATGAGGCGCCCGCTGAAGATGTCGGCGCCCAGTCCCGCGTGGGCTCCCTGCGCGGTGCCGCGATCGGGACCTTCGGTCGGGATCCCGGCGATCAACAACCCGATGTCACCGTAGAACCGGCCCCAGGACGGCCGTAAACTCGGCTCATACGCCGGCGCGAACAACACAGCGTTGGGCTCGCATCCCGGATTGGTGCACGATCCCGTCACCTCGAGCGGAGCGTAGTCGATCTCCAGTCCGACGCCGCCGGCTTTCTTCGTATCGCGGCGGAAGCGGACTCCGGCGAGCGGCGCTCGCGCCTTGAACGGGCCCGAGATCGGGATCCACATCGCGACAGCGGGGCCGAGCGTCCCCGAGAGCAGCTCTGTCTGGCGCACCGAGCCGAACGCCACCGAGACGTTGGCACGTCCCTCGAGTCCCTGCACGAAGCTATTGGGAACCTGGAAAAACCGGCCCTCGATGGTGCCGACGGCGGCGTTCCCCAGCCCGACGCGCACACCGAGTCCGAACCCCAGTCCGAGCTGACTCGTCGTTTCGACGGCCGTTGCCGCGCTGCAGCTGAACAGTAACGGGACCTGCGACTCGCTCACCCGCGCGAGCCCCAGCTCGGTAGAGGCGAACGGGGCGATGCCCCGGGCGCCAATCGGATAGTAGCTCGAGTTCAATCCCAGGAACGTGACCTGGCGGGTGCAGCTGTTGTCGGAGAGGTCGTTGTAGCGCGTGACGACGAGTCCCGTTTCGTCGTAGTCGCCAGTGAGCAGCGCCAGTGTCGCGCCGTATCCGCCGTAGCTCGAGGCCACGGCATTACCGTTTTCGATCGAGATCGTCGAGACCAGCGCTCCAAAGCGAAGGCGGCGTTGCGCAGCGACGGGCATTGCGAGGACGACGGCGGCCGCCAGGGCGGCAAAACTGAGTCGAGTGCGGTTCATGACGGTGATATACCCGACGGGTTCCCGTCGCCGTCACCTGCAAAAACGCGACGGGCCGGGGACCGTGATGACGGTCACCCGGCCCGCGTGGGATACGATACGCGCGCGCTTACTTCACGAGCAAACCGACGACGATACCGGCCACGTTCATGCGGATCAGCCATGCCCAGAACGTCGCGTTCATGAGCGCGCGGACCCGGTCGTACCACACACCGGTGCCGAGCGTCGAGAGAGCGATCGTCGGCAGCCACAGGATCGTGGCGAACTCCATCCCCGCCAGCACGCCGCCGCCCTGCACCCAGAGACTGCCCATGAAACGGCGGTACAGGAACGCCAGCAGCACCCCGAACACCAGCGACAGCAGCGCCGATTTCACCATCATCGGTCCCATGTTCAGGGTCTGACCGGGTGCCGGCTTCGTGACGTAGTCATCCATCCCTTTGACGAACACCTTGCTCCACAGGAAGAAATCGGCGAACCACGCCGCCAGCCCGGCGATCAGTCCCGCGAGCCACCAGCTCATAGCTCCCTCCGTTGGATGACGTTGCTTACCCGCCTCCGCCGATCCCGCGCACCCCGATCTCGGTCATAGCGCGCAGGTCGAGCACTTCGTCCAGCTCCTTCCCCTTGAGCACGCCCTTTTCGATCAGCAGCTCCCGCACCGAGAGATTCCGCTCCACCGCCTCTTTCGCAAGCATCGCCGCCTCGGCGTAGCCGATCTTGGGCGCGAGCGCCGTCACGAGCGCGGGACTGCGGTCGAGCCAGTAGGCGCACATCGCCTGGTCGGGTACGATGCCGTCGACGCAGCGCTCGGCGAGCACGCGGCTCGCCGACGTGAGGGTGACGAGTGTGAGGAACAGGTTCTGAGCGATGAGCGGCATCATCACGTTCAGCTCGAGCTGGCCCGCTTCCGCCGCCGCGGCGATCGTGACGTCGTTTCCGATCGCCTGGAAGCAGACCATGTTGACCATTTCCGCGATCGACGGATTGACCTTCCCCGGCATGATGCTCGAGCCGGGCTGCACCGCCGGCAGCCGGATTTCCGCGAGACCGGTCCGCGGGCCCGAAGCGAGCAGCCGAATGTCGCTCGCGATCTTCCCCAGATCGACGGCATAGGTGCGCAGCGCGCCGGACAGGGCCGTCGCGTCGCCCATCGACTGCATCAGCTGGACGCGATCCTTCCCTTCGCGGACTTCCAGACCCGTAATGGTGCGGAGCTGCCGGACCATGAGTCCCGGATAGGCCGGCTCCGCGTTCAATCCCGTCCCCACCGCCGTGCCGCCGATTCCCAGGTCTTTCAGGTCTTCGGCAGCGTGCGCGATGCGCTCGCGATTGCGCTGCACGGTGTGCCCGTAGGCGGTGAACTCCTGGCCGAGGCGGATGGGGGTGGCGTCCTGGAGGTGCGTGCGGCCCGACTTCAGCACGTCGTCGAATGCCGCGCCCTTCTTCGTCAGCGCCTCGCTCAAGCCGTCGAGCACCGGCAGGAGCGCGCGCACCAGGGCGAGCGCGCCGAGCCGGATCGCGGTTGGGATTACGTCGTTCGTCGACTGCGCCATGTTCACGTGATCGTTGGGATGCACGGGCGTGTACGACCCGCGCGCGCCGCCAAGCAGCTCGTTGGCGCGATTGGCGAGGACTTCGTTGGCGTTCATGTTGTGCGACGTGCCGGCGCCCGCCTGATAGGGATCGACCACGAACTGGTCGCGGTGTTGTCCCGCCAAAACCTCATCGGCCGCCCGGACGATCGCGTCGGCGAGCTTCGCATCGAGCCGCCCGGTCTCCCGGTGCGTGAGCGCGGCGGCTTTCTTGATCCACACGACGGCGTCGACGAACACCGGCTGGGGAGCGAGCCCCGAGATGGGAAAGTTCTGGCGGGCCCGCTCGGTTTGCACGCCGTACAAAGCGGCGCTCGGCACGGGCAGCTCGCCCAGGGGATCGCGTTCGACGCGCGTCACGCTCATTGCTTCTGCTCCTCCGCGGGTTTTCGCTTGCGCGCCCAGCCGATGGTGACGAGCTCCCGCGCGGCCCGCGTGCCGAGCGAGTGCACCATGAGATAGGCGCCGAGAATCGTGAGGAGGATAACGGAATAAAATCGCCACCAGAGCAGCATCGACACGCCGCGCTCGCCGAAATCCCCGGCGAACCCGGACAGAAACGCCACTTCGATCCCGCCGCCGCCCGACGGCAGCGGCACGACCAGCGGCGACGCGAGGAGCGCCAGGGCGCCGAAG
>DATFSB010000325.1:0-3481 GCA_035262825.1 Gemmatimonadales bacterium
GGCGCGTCCTTGTCGAGCTTGACGATGAAGCCGAGTCCCGCTTCGTAGGGCGTGGTCGTGTCGTCGATGTCGTTGCCGTAGAGCGGCATCCCCGCCTCGAGGCGCAGCGTGTCGCGCGCGCCGAGGCCGCACGGCTCGGCGCCGCGGCCGGTGATCGCCGCCCACAGCTTGGTAGCGTCGGCGGCGCGGCAGTACAGCTCGAAGCCGTCTTCGCCGGTGTACCCGGTGCGCGACACGAAACACTGCGAGCCGGCGATGGTGCCGCGCGCGAAGTGGTAGTAGAGGATATCGGCAACCTTCAGGTTGGTGATCCCCGAAAGGATTCCTTCGGCCGCGGGTCCCTGCACCGCCAGCAGCGCCGTCTCGTCGGAGATATCGCGCAACCGTACGTTGGCCCCGCCCTTCAGGCCGACGATGTGGTCCCAGTCCTTCTTGATGTTGGCGGCGTTGACGACCAGCATCACCTTGTCGTCGAAGCGATACACGACGCAGTCGTCGACGAACGTTCCCTGTTCGGTGAGAATTCCCGAGTAGTGCGCCTGCCCCGGCTTGAGCGCGGCGACATCGTTGCAGGTGATGCGCTGCACGAAGGCGTTGCGGTCGGGGCCCGTGACCTCGAACTCGCCCATGTGGGACACGTCGAAGATGCCGGCGTGCTCGCGCACCGCCTTGTGCTCGGCGGTGATGCCCGCGGGATAGGTGACCGGCATGTCGAAGCCGGCGTAGGCTACCATCTTCGCGCCGAGGGCGACGTGAATGTCGTGCAGCGGAGTGTGTTTCAGAGCGGTGGCGGTATCGGCCATGGTCGTCAGCCCATCAGAGTGGCGAGCAGCGCTTTCTGGACGTGGAGCCGGTTTTCGGCTTCGTCCCAGACGCGCGACTGCTTGCCTTCGATGACGTCGTTGGACACTTCCTCGCCGCGATGCGCGGGGAGGCAGTGCAGGAAAATCGCTTTGGGATCCGCGAGCTTCATCAGGTCGGCGTCCACGGTGTAGCCCTTGAACGCGTTGCGCCGCGCCTCGGCCTCCGTCTCCTGCCCCATCGAGGCCCACACGTCGGTGTTCACGACGTGCGCCCCCTCCACGGCTTCTTCCGGCACCTCCGTCACGACTACCTGCGTCCGTGCCGCCGCGCGCTCGAACTTCTCGCGGTTGGGCTCGTACCCCTCGGGGCAGGCCAGCCGCAGCTCGAAGCCCAAGATTTCCGCGGCTTCCAGCCAGCTGTTCGCCATGTTGTTGCCGTCGCCGATCCAGGCGATGCGTTTGCCCTCCCACCCGCCCAATGCCTCGCGCACCGTAAAGAGATCGGCGAGCACCTGGCAGGGGTGCGACAGATCGGTGAGCCCGTTGATCACGGGGATGGTGGCGCAGCGCGCCAGCTCTTCCACCTCGGCGTGATCGAAGGTGCGGATCATGATGCCGTGGACATAGCGCGACAGCACGCGGGCGGTGTCGGGGATCGGCTCGCCGCGTCCGATCTGGATATCGCGCGACGAGAGGAACAAGGCCTGGCCGCCGAGCTGAAACGTCCCGGTTTCGAACGAGACGCGCGTCCGCGTGCTCGATTTGGCGAAGATCATCGCCAGCGTCTTCCCGGCGAGCGGTGCCTCGCGGTAGGAACGGCGCTTCATCCGCTCGGCGAGGTCGAACAACCGGGCGATCTCCTCGCGGGTGAAGTCGGTGACGGCTAGAAAGTCCCGTTTCTGCATGGCTTCCCGAGGCAGGTCAAAATGACAGTAACCGCCTGCACACTTTACCTACGGCGGTGGAGGGGAGTCAAGCCGATGGCGATTCCATGAAATAGTCGTGGAGCGCGGGGTCGATACGGCGCGGCCGGCCGGTGGCGGCATTGATCGGGCACCAGACGCTGCGCACGTCGGCGAGTACGGCCGCGTCAGCCTGTCTCGTGAACTGCACGAAGCGCTCGAAACGGGTTCCCGTCGCCTCACCCACCCAGGTCATGGCGGTCACGCGGTCCCCGGGGCGCGCCGCCTGGCGGTAGTCGATCTCGTGGCGCAGCACCACCCACACCACTTCGGCCTGAAGCTGAGCGGGGGCCGCGGCCCGCCAGTGCGCCGTGGCCGCCTCCTGCACCCAGCGCAGGTAGACGACGTTGTTGACGTGACCCAGCTCGTCGATGTCCTGGGGAGAAACCGCAACGGAGTGCGCGAAGCGGACGGGCCGCTGTCCGGCTTCCGTCACAGGATGTAGCGCCGCAGGTCCTCGTCGTCCACGATCTTCTCGAGCCGTGTCCGTACGGCCTGGGCATCGAAGACGATCTGCTTGGTGGGGTAATCGGGGAGCTCGAAGAGGATGTTCTCGAGCAGCGTGCTCATCACGGTGTGCAAGCGGCGCGCACCGATGTTTTCCATGCGGTCGTTGACCTTGGCGGCAATGCGCGCGATCTCCGCTACGCCGTCGGGGGTGAAAGTCAGCGTAGCCCCTTCGACCTGGCACAGCGCGGCGTACTGCTTGGTGAGCGCGTTCTCCGGCTCGGTCATGATGCGAATGAAGTCCGCCTCGCCGAGCGGCGACAGCTCGACACGGATTGGGAAGCGCCCCTGCAGCTCCGGGATCAAGTCCGCGGGCTTCGAGACGTGGAACGCGCCCGCGGCGATAAACAGCACGTGGTCGGTGCGCACGTAGCCGTAGCGGGTCTGCACCGTCGAGCCTTCGACGATCGGCAGCAGGTCGCGCTGCACGCCCTCACGCGAGACATCGGGGCCTGCGGTATTACGCTCACCCGAGATCTTGTCGATCTCGTCGATGAAGATGATGCCGTGGTTCTCGACGCGGTCCAGGGCCTCGTTCACCACGTCGTCCATGTCGACCAGCTTCTTCAGCTCTTCGTCGATGAGGATGCGCCGTGCCTCGTGCAGGTGGACGGTGCGCCGCTTCTTGCGCTTGGGCAGCATCTCCTGCAGCATCTCGGTGAAGTTGACGTCTTGCCCTTCCATCCCGGGGGGCGGCTGCATCCACTCGAGCATCGGATAGCTCTGTTGTTGCACCTCGATCTCGACATCGCGCTCCTCCAGCTTTCCCTCCTTCAGCTGGGCGCGCAGCTTCTCGCGCGTGCGGCGGCGGCGCTCCTGATTCTCGACGTCGGCGTCGGCTTCTTTGGGCGTGACATCGCCTTTGGACGAGACGACGAACAGCGGACGGGAGGTGGTGCCGCCGTCCTCGGGGCGGTCGGGCGGGCGGGCGGCCGGCGCCGTCGGCGGAGCGGGAAGGAGGATGTCGAGCAGACGATCCTCGGCGCGCGCCTCGGCCTGCGGGTACACTTCGTCCTCGCGCTCGGAGCGCACCATGTTGATCGACACGTCCACCAGCTCGCGCACCATCGATTCGACATCGCGGCCGACGTAGCCCACCTCGGTGAACTTCGAGGCTTCGACCTTGAGGAACGGCGCGCCGGCAAGCCGCGCGATGCGGCGCGCGATCTCCGTTTTGCCCACGCCGGTGGGACCGATCATGATGATGTT
>DATFSB010000326.1:0-5340 GCA_035262825.1 Gemmatimonadales bacterium
TCAACAGGCCTTCGTACATGCGGACATAGTCGCGCGCCATCCGGAGGTGCGAGAAGAACCGCTCGGCGCGTTTGCGCACCGCGGCCGGGTCCCACTGGGCGAGTCGTTGCCGCAGCGCGATGAGCGCCTCCTCGGTTGCGCCGATGCCGCCGCCATCGGGGCCGATCAGCTCGGCCAGCGACCCCCGCGGCGTGCCGATGACGGGAGTGCCGCTCGCCATAGCCTCGAGCACGTTCACGGGGCAAGGATCGTCCCACTGCACCGGCATCCACAGGCAGCGCGCTTCGGCGAGCAGGTCGCGCTTGCGATCGCCGCTCACCTCACCGATAAACCGCACGTAGCGGGAGAATGACGGACGCCAGCCCCCGGCGAGCAGCAGCTTGAACTTGCAGCGACGGGCAATTGCGGCTGCTGTGCGCCAGCCCTTGATGCTGTGGATCCTGGCCATGAAGAGGTCGAAGTCGCGTTTGCGCGATTCGTAGCGATACTCGTCGAGCCGCACGCCGTTGTGCACGAACGCCGTCGTCCCGTGGCGCCGCGCGTGATCGGCGCTGACGCAGATGGCATGCCGATCCGCCATGCGCCCCGCTCCCATATTGCCGTGCAGGGTGTGCACCCAGGGAAGCGCCGGGTCGGACTGCGGTGGTCCGTGGAAATGCAGCACATCGATCGGGCCGGAGACGACGCGGCGCACGTCGAACGTCGGAGCGTAGGGCGTCTCGGCACCGTAGGAGACGCACTTCAGTCCCGGGAGGACCGTGCCCGGAGCGCCCACGACGGTCACGTCGTGCCCCAGCTCCGCCAACCCGTAGGCCAGCCATACGACGATGCGTTGCGCGCCGCCGTACCCGGCTACCGGCAGCCGAGAGTGGTGCACCTGGACGATGTGCATCAGTTACAGGCGGGCAGTTTTCCGGTCGTGATCAACGACTCGTAGATGTGGACGTATCCTTTGGCCATCGCCATGTGCGAAAACAATCGCTCGGCGCGTGCCCGGCAGCATTCCGGGTCGCGTGTGTGGATCTGCTCGGATGCCTCCACCAGCTCCTCGAGGGTGTCGCCGAGGGCGCCGACGTCCGGGGTAATGACTTCGGGGAGCGCGCCGCGGCGCGTGCCGAGAACGGGGGTTCCCGAGAAGAGCGCCTCGATCGAGGCGAGGCCGAAGGGCTCGTCCCACAGCGCCGGAGTCCAGAGACAACGGGCGCGGGCGAGCAGGGCGGCTTTCTGCTTGTCGTCGACCTCTCCCACGTACTTGATCTCGTTGGAGAAACTGGGGCGCCATCCGCCGGCGAGAATCAGCCGCCGCCCGGTGCGCTTCGCGGCCTCGATGGCCCAGTGGTAGCCCTTCGCGCTGTGCAGCTTTCCCAGAAACAGGCTCCACGCTTCCTTGCGGTGCCGGAATGTGAATTCGCCCGGCACCAGTCCATTGTGCACGAACGTGGTGCCGCCATGACGCGCGGCATGATCGCGGGACAGGAAGATGGTGTTCGGAGGAAGCGGCGTACCGGGCTTTCCATTGGCGTGGAAGGTTTGCGCCAGCGGGACCGGCAGCGGCCAGGTCGTGACGGGATAGTGGGCGTGGACGACGTCGGCATCACGCGGCACGAACGCCGCCACTTTGGGGCCGGCGTGATCGCGCGGCGGCACTTCCAGCACCGGAGCGGTGGGGAGCTTGGAGCCCGGCGCGGCGATCACGGTGACGCGATGCCCGAGCTCCACGAGACCGCGTACCAACGCCACGACGACGCGCTGCGGTCCGCCGTACCCCTTCACCGGCAGACGGTGGTGCGAGATCACGGCGATGTGCATCGTGGCCAATGTACAACTAGCTTCGCTCCATGCGCGAGGCCCCGTGGACCATTCTGCAGTTGACGTTCCAGGGCGACGGCGCCGGCTCCACGCAATCGATCCTCAGTCTCTCGGAACAGCTCGCGCGCCGCGGCCATCGCGTGCTCGTCGGCTGCCGGCCCGAGTCGTTGCTGTTCGGACTGGCGCGCGGCGCCGGGCTCGAGGCGGTGGCGCTCGACTTCGCGCACCTCGGGACACTGGCGCGCGCGCTGCGTGGTCTGGTCGTGGAGCGCGGTGTCGACATCGTCAACTCGCACGCCACGCGCGACCGTCGCGCCCTCACGCTGCTGCGCATGCGGCGCACGCTTCCCGCGGCGCTCGTCGTCACGCGGCGCACCATGCCGCTCACGTCGCCGTTCGAGCTGCGGCTCGTCGGCGCCGCCGCCGACCGCACCATCGCCGTCAGCGGCGCCGTGGCAGCGTCGTTGGCGCGGCGCTGGCATCCCGTGGCACGCCTGCGCGTCGTCCCCAACGGGATCGATCTGGCGCGCGTCGACGCCCCCGTCCTCCCGGCGGAGCTCGCGGCGGCCCGGGCGGCGCTCGGCGACATCGGCGGCCGCCGCGTCGTCGCGGTCGTGTCGCGCCGCAAGGACCAGCACGTCCTGCTGGCGGGGATGGCCGGCGTCGAGCACCCCACCCTGGTCGCGTGCGTCGGCGTGCAGCCCGACGCCGAGCTGCAGGCGCGCGCCGCCGATCTCCCGTCGCGGCATCGTGTCGTGTTCGTCCCCTTCGTGCCCCGGCCCCTGGCCTTCTACCGGCTCGCCGACATCGCCGCGCTGCCGTCGCGCATCGAAGGACTGTCCCAGACGCTGCTCGAGGCGATGGCGCTCGGCGTCCCCGTGGTCGCCTCGGATGCGGGAGGAAACCGCGATCTCGTGACCGATGGCGTCACCGGGCGCCTCGTCCCCGCGCTCGATCCCGCCGCCTGGGCCGACGCCCTCACCGCGCTGCTCGGCCCCCCGGCGCTGGCGCAGCGGCTGGCCCACGCCGCCCGCGCGCTGGTGCGGCGCGAATTCACGCTGGAGCGCACGGCGCAGCGCACCGAGAGGGTCTATCGTGAAGCGCTCGAGCGGCGGGCCCAATTGCTCCGGCGGGACGCCTCGATGTAGAGTTCTAGAGACATGCCGGGGCCGATCACCGTCGTCATCCCCACGCTCAACGAGGCGGAGCAGATCGCCGCGTGCGTGGGTCACCTGCGGTGGGCGGACGAGGTGCTCGTGGCCGATGGTGGCTCCTCCGACGGAACCGTGGAGCTGGCCAGGCAGGCCGGCGCGACGGTGCTCGACGTCCCGGGCGTGACGATCGCGGGACAGCGCAATGCGGCGATCGGCCGGGCACGCAATCACTGGGTGTTCGCTCTGGACGCCGACGAACGAATTGCACCGGAGCTGGCAGAGGAGCTGACGCGACTCGCAAGTGACGGAGGCAGCGGCGCGCGACATGAGGCCTACGCGGTGCGGCGCAACAACGTCTATCTCGGTCGCCTGATGCGGCACGCCGGATGGGGTGACGCCTGGGCGGTGCGGTTCTTTCAACGCGATCGTCGCTTCGTCGAGCGGCGCGTCCACGAAGGTCTCGAGCCCGTGTCCGACGTCGGACGCCTCGCCCATCCGCTGGCCCACACCCCCTATAAAGATCTCTCCCACCACGTGCGCAAGCTGGTGCAGTACGCCGAATGGGGCGCCGCCGACCTCAAGGACAGCGGCCGCCGCGTACACGTCACCGATCTCCTGCTGCGGCCGGGGTGGCAGTTCTTCCGCACCTACATCCTGCAGCTCGGCGTGCTCGAAGGTTGGCGCGGCCTCGTGCTGTGCGGGCTCGCCGGTACCAGCGTGTTCCTGAAGTACGCCCGCCTCTGGGATCTGGAGCGCCACGCGTGATGCCGAAGACGTTTCTCCTGACCGACGAATTTCCGCCGATCGTCACCGGCATCGCGCGGCTGATGGGAGAGATCGCGCGCCGCTATCCACCGGGCCAGCTCGTCGTCTCGACGGGACAGCACCGCGACTCGCTGGAAATCGACACGCGGTTCAGCGGCACGACGATCGACCGGCTGCCGATCCCGATGCGCAGCCTGCACGGCTTCGCCGGACTGATGTTCTGGGCGCGCCGGGTCGTCTCGCTCGCCCGCGCGCACAAGCCGCGCTTCGCCTGGGCCGATTCGGTGCGTCCGGCGAGCTACCCGGCGAAGTGGGCGTATGAGCGGGTGGGGACGCCGTACGGCGTGCTGGTGCACGGCGGCGATTTGCTCGCCGAGCTGCACGCCATCCATCACAAGCCGTTTGCGCGCAAGTCCGCGAAGGCCCTGCTCAAGTCCGCCGCTGCCGTCGTCGCCAACAGCCACTGGACGCGGGAGCAGGCGCAGAAGGTGCTGCGCGAGCTGGGACTCGATCCCCAGGCCGAGCGCGTGAAGGTCGTGCCGCTCGGCACCGATCCGGAGCTGTTTCGTCCCGACATCGATCCGCGCGACGTGCGGGCGCGCTATCGTCTCAACGGCGGCCGCTGGGCGCTGACGGTGGCGCGGCTCGAGTCGTACAAGGGCGTCGACGTCGCGCTCGAGGCGGTGGCGCAGGTGCGCCGCGCCGGGTCGGACCTCCATTACGCGGTCGTCGGCAGCGGCAAGAAGCGGGACGAGCTCAAGAAGAAGGCGCACGATCTCGGGCTCGGCGACGTGGTGCGGTTTGTCGGCTCGGTCCCCGACGCCGACCTGCCGGCCCTGTACAACGCCGCCGAGGTCTACCTCGGCGTGACCCGCCACGGGGAGGGCGACCGCATCGAGGGCTTCGGCGTCGCCCTGGCCGAAGCGTCGGCCTCGGGCCTGCCGGTGATCGCGGGGCGGAGCGGCGGCCTGGCGGAGGCGGTGCAGGATGGGGAGACGGGTCTCGTCGTGGATCCCGACGCACCCGCGGCGGTGGGGCAGGCCCTGGAGCGTGTGCTCGGCGACCAGTTGTTCGCGCGCCGGATGGGTATGGCCGGGCGCAAGGCGGTCGAGACGTTCTACAACTGGGACCGCGTCATCCAGGACTTGAGGGAAATCGAAGCGCAGGTCGCCTGACCACCCTCCTGCTGTCGTTCAATTTCCCGCCGCACGGCGGCGGCATCGCACGCATGATGGGAGAGCTGGCGCTGCGCTACCCGGCGCAGTCGCTCGTGGTGTCGACGGGCGCGTACGCCGACAGCGCCGCGAGCGACCGGCAGTTCTCCCAGATCATCGATCGCGTCGCAATTCGCGCCACTCGTCTGCGCACCATCAACGGGCTGGCGCTGTGGACGGCGCGCGCCGCGCGACTCGAGCGGCGGCACCGGTTCCGCTTCACGTGGTGCGGCGAGCTGAAGCCGGCCGGATACCCAGCCTGGTGGCTGGCGAAGCGCTACGGCGTCCCGTACGGCGTCGTCGTGCACGGCACCGAGCTGTTGCTGCTGGAGCACAAGATCGGCAAGAGCCGCTTCAAACGCTGGACGGCGTCGGGGCTCGTCACGGGGGCGACCGTC
>DATFSB010000327.1:0-4975 GCA_035262825.1 Gemmatimonadales bacterium
TCCGCGGCGTTGCGCGTCGGGGCGCGCAGTCCCCGGACCAACCCCTGGGCGAAACGGTCGAGCTGCGACGCCAGCTCGTTGCGATCGGGCGTCGCCGCGACCGCGGCGGCCGACGGAGTCGGTGCCCGTAGATCGGCCACGAGATCGCACAGCGTCACGTCCACCTCGTGCCCGACTGCCGAGACGACCGGCACCGGCACGGCCGCGAGGGCGCGCGCCACGCGCTCGCTGTTGAACGTCCACAGGTCTTCCTTCGATCCCCCGCCCCGGCCGACGATCGCCAGATCGAGCTTGGGGATGCGGGCGAGCAGCGCGAGGGCGGCGCAGACGTCCCGATCGGCGCCCTCTCCCTGGACGCGCGTGGGCACGAGGAGGAGATCGGCCGGCCAGCGGCGCTCCAACACCGCGGCGATATCGCGAAACGCCGCGCCGTCGGGACTCGTGACCACGGCGATGCGGCGCGGCAGCGCGGGTAAGGCGCGCTTGCGGGCAGGATCGAGCAGCCCGTCCCGCTCGAGGGCCTGCTTGGCCTTTTCGAAGGCGACCTGCCAGAGTCCTCCGGCTTCGGTGGAAAGGAGGTGGCGAACGGTGAGGCGGAACTCGCCGCGCTCCTCCCAGACGGTCGGAAAGCCGAAAGCGAAAACCTCCATACCGTCGCCGGGAGGCGCGGGCAGGCGCTGATTATCGCGCGACCACATCACGCAGCGCAGCTGCGCCACCTTGTCGCGTAAGGTGAAATACCAGTGGCCGCTGCCATAGGCCTTGAAGCCGGAGATTTCCCCCTTCACCCACAGGGGCAGCAGGCCCGCTTCGATCACCGCTCTGGCGCGCCGGGTGACCTCGGCGACGCTCCACGCACCTTCGGGACTGGCTGCCGCGAAGAGATCTAGCGGTTCGCCCACGCCATAGCCGCCTGGACGGTATTGACGAGCAGCATCGTGATCGTCATCGGACCGACGCCGCCCGGCACCGGAGTGATGGCGGACGCGACCGCGCTCGCCTCGGCGAACTTCACGTCTCCCACGAGCCGGTATCCCGACTTCGCCGAGGCGTCGTCCACGCGATTGACGCCGACGTCGATCACCACCGCGCCCGGGCGGACCATGTCGCCGGTGACGAATTCCGGCTTGCCCATGGCGACGATGAGAATGTCCGCCTGCCGGGTGACGGACGGCATGTTGCGGGTGCGGGAGTGGCAGACGGTGACCGTCGCGTTGCCGCCCGGACCGTCCTGCAGCAGCAGCGCGGCCATCGGCCGGCCCACGATGTTGGAGCGGCCGACGATGACGACGTTGGCCCCGGTCGTTTCGACACCGCTGCGCACCAGCAGCTGCTGGACGCCGTACGGCGTCGCGGGGCGAAAGCCGCTCGGGTCGCCGGTCGACACCTTGCCCACGTTCACGGGGTGGAAGCCGTCCACGTCCTTCGCGGGATCGATTCTGAGCAGCACGCGCCCGGCATTGACGTGCTTGGGCAATGGCAGCTGCACGAGGATGCCGTGGATCTTGGGATCCGCGTTGAGGCGATCGACCAGGGCGAGGAGGTCGGATTCGGTGATGTCCGCGGGACGGGTGATGGTCTCGTGGTACAGACCGACTTCGTCGCACGCCTTGCCCTTCATCCGCACATAGGTCGCCGAGGCGGGGTTCTCGCCCACCAGCACGGCCGCGAGTCCGGGAGTGACGCCGCGCTCCCTGAGCCGCGCGATGTCTCCCCCCAGCTCGGCGCGCATCGTCTTCCCGATGGCGACGCCGTCGATCAGCCGGGCACTACTTGGCAAAGTCCACCGCTCGCGTCTCGCGGATCACCACGACCTTGATCTGACCGGGGTATTGCAAGTCGCCCTCGATTTTGCGGGAGATCTGCTGGGCCAGGGTGTTCGCCTTGACGTCATCTACCGCATTGGGCGAGACGACCACGCGGACTTCGCGCCCCGCCTGAATCGCGAACACCTTCTCGACGCCGGCGAACTCGCCGGCGATCTGCTCGATTGCCGTGAGCCGCTTCACGTACGTCTCGAACGCTTCGCGCCGCGCCCCGGGCCGCGAGCCCGAGACGGCGTCGGCCGCCTGGACAATGACGCTGACGGCGGAGTCGTGGGGAACGTCGTCGTGGTGCGCCGCGATGCAGTTGATCACGACCGGGTGCTCGCCGTACTTGGTCGCCACTTCGACACCGAGCTGCACGTGCGTGCCTTCATGCTCGTGCGTCAGGACTTTTCCCACGTCGTGCAGCAGGCCGCCGCGCTTGGCCAGCGGCACATCGAGCTTCAGCTCGGCGGCCATCATGCCGGCGATCCAGGCGACTTCCTTGGAATGCTCCAGGATGTTCTGACCATACGACGTGCGATAGCGCATCCGCCCGACCAGCTTCACGAGCTCCTGGTGCATACCGCGCAACCCCGTCTCGTAGACCGCGCGCTCTCCCGCCTCGACGATGCCGGCCTCGATTTCTTCCTGCGCCTTGCGAACGATCTCCTCGATGCGGCCGGGGTGGATGCGGCCGTCGGCGATCAGGCGCTCGAGCGAGAGGCGCGCGACCTCGCGGCGCACGGGGTCGAAGCAAGAGATGACGACGGTGTCGGGTGTGTCGTCGATGATGACGTCGGTGCCGGTGGCCGCCTCGAAGGCACGGATGTTCCGCCCTTCGCGCCCGATGATCCGGCCTTTCATTTCATCGGAGGGGAGCGCGACCGCCGAGACGGTGGTCTCCGCGGTGTGCTCGGCGGCGATCCGCTGGATGGCGAGCGCGACGACCTTCTTGGCCTCGCGCTCGGCGTTCTTCTGCGCCTGCTCGCGGATGTCCCGCAACAGGGCGGCCGCATCGCTGCGCGCCTCGTCCTCGAGCCCGCGCTTCAGCTCCGCTTTGGCGTCTTCGACCGAGAGCCCCGCGACGCGCTCGAGCTGCGCCCGGGCCTCCTGCTCCTTCGCCGCCAGCGCCTTGTCGCGATCCTTGAGCGACTGCTCGCGCTTGCCGAGATCCCGCTCGCGGTCACCGAGCGCCTGTTGGGCCCGATCGACGGCACCCTGGCGCTGCTCGATGTCGCGACGCCGGCCCGAGAGCTCCTGGTCCAGCGCCTCACGCCCGCGCAGCAGCTCTTCGCGCGCCTCGAGCTCCATGCGCGCCTGAGCTTCCTTCAGCTGCCGCTCACGCTCCCGGGCGGCCAAACGCGTCGCCGCGTCGGCTACCCGCCGCTCGACGCGCCGCCCCAGGACATATAAGACCGCTCCGCCCGCGATCGCACCGCCAGCGGCGGCCAGAATGATTCCGAGTGCCAAAGACATCGATCTATGCTCCCACGCACCAGACCCCGAGCCCGGCGCGAGTTTGTCGTGCTGCGTTTGGCTTTAGCGCTCGACCGCTTTGCGGCGGCCGGGCGGCAACATCTTGGCGAAGTCGTCGGCCAGCGCGGCCAGACGCGCCGCCACCTCCCGCTCTCCCTTTTTGGCCTGAAACAGCTCGTTTGTGATATCCAGGGCCGCGAGGATCGCCGCCTTGTGCGTCTCCACGAGCCCCCCCTGAGCCAGCACTCGTTTCAGCGCTTGGTCCAGGTATCCCGCCACTTCGCGGGTGTATTCGGGAGCGAGGTCCGAACGAACCGTGTATTCCTCGCCGCCGATCATGACCTTCACCGCGTGTTTCTTCGTGCTCACCGTGCCGCACTCCCGCCGGTGGCGCCCGCCTCGCGCGACTGCTCTTCCAGAAACGCCAGCCGGGTCACCAGCTCCTGCACGCGGGTGCGCGCCGCTTCGAGTCGCCCGCGCAACTGCCGGTTTTCACTCTCCAGCTCCGCCGACCGCGATCCCCCTCCACCACCGCGCCCCGGCTCCGCCTTCAGCGCGCGCGCCCGCCACGTCGCCAGCTCCTCGCCGAGCTCGCGCAGCACCGCTTCCAGGTGATCGAGGGCCCGCAGATCAGCCCGTTCTCCGTCGTACACCCAGTTCTCCCTCCAACGCCGTCAGCGCGCGCCGGATCACCGCATCGACTTCGCGATCCACCAGCGTCCGCGCGGGATCACGGAACAGGCAGCGCCAGGTGACGCCACGCGTCCCGGCCACCACATTCGGCCCGCGATACTCGTCCAGCACCTCTAACCGCTCGAGCAGTGGCCGTCCCTCGCGCCCGAGCACCGCCTCCACCTGTTCCGCCGTCACGCCGCCGGGGAGTACGAGGGAAAGGTCCTGCACGGTGGCCGGCTGCTCGGGCAACGGGGTAAAGGCGAGCCCACGCTGCCCCAGAACGTCGATCTCGACCTCGAACCCGAGCACGGCTGCCGCCCATTTTGGTGCATCGGCCTCGAGCCGCCCGGCCCGCCCCACCACCCGGCTTCCTGGATCGATCGCCCGCCAGACATCGCCGCCGTCGCCGGGAACCACCCGGGCGCCGGGTGCCGCCACCGAAACCGCTAACTCAAAGTGCTGCTTGAGGTCCCATATGTCCATATCAGGCACTTTCGCAGCCTCTGTCCAATGGGGAGGACGCCTCCCCCCGGTTACCACACCGGCTACAGATAGCCGCTCTTCCGGCCTCCCCCCACCCCCATGGAACACCGTTCCCACCTCGAACAGGCGCACGTCGCGCTCCCGCACCGACCAGTTGTATTCGACCCGGGCCACGAGCTCCGGTATCAGCCGGCTGCGCAGGTACGCCTCCTCCGTCGAAAGCGGATTCTTGAGCGCCACTGCATCGGCAGCGTCGGCAGGACCAAGCGGAGTATTGCGGCACTCCAGAAAGCCGGCCCTCACGAGCGTGCTGCGCACGCGCGCGAGCACCTGTTCCGACGCGGCATCGGGTACCGTTCCGGGACGGTACGGCCGCAGCTCGTCCGGGAACGCATCGTAGGTGGAGAGACGCGCGACTTCCTCTATGAGGTCGACCTCCCGCGTCACATCGGGACGCCACCCCGGCACCTGGACGCCGAGGCGGTCGTCCTTGGGCGCCACGACGAAGCCGACGCTCGAGAGCAGCCGTTCGA
>DATFSB010000328.1:0-16327 GCA_035262825.1 Gemmatimonadales bacterium
GACGGTGATCGACCGGCTCGTCGCCGCCGTCACCGAGCTGCTCGCCCCCGACCGCCTCACCATCCTGGCGCTCGACGTCGATACCAACAGGTTGCAGATCGCGTACCACCGCGGCGGTGAGCGGCCGCACATCGACGACCCCCTGCTGCAGCTGCCGATGCGCCGCGGCCCGATGGTGTTCAGCCATCACGTTCTGGAACAGGCCGCACGGCACGGCGTGTCGGTGATGCAGGACGCGGCGGCCTGGATGGGCGCGCCGATCCAGGCCGTCGGGCGCAGCATCGGCGTCGTCGCGGTCGCCTCGGAGCGCCCCGATGTCTTCGGGCCGGACGAGCTCGCCCTGCTCAGCGCCATCGTGTCGCAGGCCGCCATCGCGCTCGAGAACGCGCGGCTGCTGCATCTGTTGTCGTCCGGCAAGCGGCAGTGGGAGCTGACGGTCGACGCGATCACGCAGGCGATCTGCATCGTCGACGAGCGCGGCATCGTGCGGCGCGCCAACCGGGTATTCGCCGATCTGGTGCAGCTGCCGGTGACGGCGCTGCCCGGCCGATCCTGGATGAGTCTCCTCCCACCGGCCTGGGCGTCGGTCGTGTCGCAGGCACTCGCCGAGCCGGGACCACACGACATCCGCTCGGGAACGCGCGACTACACCGTGACCGCCATTCGTATGGAAAGCGCCGAAGACGAGGCGGCGGTGCTGTCGTTCGAAGATCACACCGAGAAACGCCACCTCCAGGACCAGCTGATCCAGTCGGAGAAGATGTCGGCGATCGGCCAGCTGATCGCGGGCATCGCCCACGACCTCAACAATCCGCTGGCGTCCGTGGTCGGGTTCGCCGACTTCCTCGCCGAGTCGGGCGACGTGCCGCAGGCGCTCGCCGAGCCGTTGCGCGTGATCCGCCAAGAGGCGGAGCGCGCCGCGACGATCGTGAAGAACCTGCTCTCGTTCGCCCGCCGCCAGGAAGGAGAGCGCCTGCCCCAGCCGCTGCAGCCGCTGCTCGAATCGGTACTGGCGCTGCTCCGCAACGAAATGATGGCGTTGAAGGTCGAGACCGAGTTGTTCGTCGAGCCGCACATCCCCGATATCGAGATGAACCCCAACCAGATCAAGCAGGTGTTCGTCAACCTGCTGAACAACGCCGCCCAGGCGATCGCCAGCACCGGCCGGCCGGGCCACATCACCGTCAGCGCCAAGCGGTGGCTCGACGGCGTCGCGGTGAGCGTCGCCGACGACGGTCCGGGGATTCCCGAGGAGCTCCTGCCCCGGGTGTTCGAGCCGTTCTTCACGACCAAGACCGAAGGCGAAGGAACCGGTCTCGGCCTCTCCATCTGCCAGGGGATCATCAAGGAGCACGGCGGCCGCATCACGCTCGAATCGAGCGTCGGCGTCGGCGCGACGTTCACGGTGGAATTGCTCAGCGGATCGCGCCCACCGCGCCCGTCGCAGCCGGTCCTGGCCGCGGTCACGTCCGGGACGTTGCGCGTGCTCGTGGTCGACGACGAGCCGCACATTCTGCACTACATGCGCGCCACGCTCGAGAGCTGGGGGCACACGGTCGAGGTCGCGAGCGACGGCACCGAAGCGGTGGAGCGGGCGCTCGTGATCCCGTTCGACGTGATCATCTGCGACCTGCGCATGCCCCGGCTGGGCGGGCGCGAGATGTACAACAATCTCGCGCGCCAATACCCCGACATCGCCCGTAAGGTGATCTTCGCCACCGGCGACACCGTGCGCGGCGATACGCTGCAGTTTCTCGAGCAGCTGGGACGCCCCTTCCTTCATAAGCCGTTCACGCTCGCCGAGCTTCGCACCGTCCTGGGCAACGTCGCCGCCGGCGGCAATCCGTAGCTCTCATGCGCGTCCTGCACGTGGACGCGGGTCGGGAATGGCGCGGCGGCCAGAATCAGGTCCGCCTGCTGCTGCGGGAGCTGGCCCGGGATCACGCGATCGATGCGTGCCTCGTCTCCAACCGCACGGGCGAGCTCGCCCGCCGCCTGGCGCAGACAGTCCCCGTCATCGGAGCCCGCTGGTCCATCGGACTCGATCCGCGCGCCTGGTGGACGATCCGCCGCACGCTGCAACAGTTCCGACCGGACTTCATCCATGTGCACGACAGTCACGCGCTGTCGCTGGTTCGTTCGACCCGGACTCGGGTCCCGCTCATCGCCCATCGCCGGGTGGACTTCCATGTGCGCCCCGGAAGTGCGTGGTTCTCGGCGCACCGTATCGTCGCAGTATCAGAAGCGGTCGGGCGGATCCTGGTCGCCGATGGTATTCCGCCGCACCGTGTCACGGTAATTCCGGATGGGATCGATGCGGCGGAGATTCGCGCCAACGCCATCCCGCCGATGGACATCCGCGGCCGCCTGTCCCTGCCGCCTCATACCCCGCTCGCCGTGAACGCCGCGGCCCTCGTGGGACACAAGGATCAGATCACCCTGATCCGCGCCGCGGCCGAGGCCCGGGCGCTCGCGCCGGATCTCCATTGGGCGATCGCGGGTGAGGGCGAGCGCCATGCCGCGCTCGCCGCCGAGATCGCGCGCCGCGGCCTCGGCGACCGCGTCCACCTCCTGGGGTATATCACGGGAATCGATTCACTGATCCGCGAGGCGGATGTCTTCGTCATGTCGTCCAAAGAAGAGGGACTGGGCAGCGTGATTCTCCACGCGCTGGCGCTCGGCAGACCGGTCGTCTCGACCGCCGCCGGTGGCATCCCGGAAATCCTGGGAGCCGACGCGCTGGTCCCGGTCGGCGACGCCGCCGCGCTCGCGCACAAAGTGGTCGCCACGCTGAGCCGTCCCGAGACGATCTCTCTCCCGGATCGCTTCACGGCCAAGTCGATGGCGCAGGCGACGTTGGCGCTTTACAGGAGGATGGTGGAGGCGGGTGGAGGAGGGTGAAGGATGGTGGAGGTCAACCTCCACAACCTCCACCAACGTCCACCAACCTCCCACTAGATTGCAGTCTCCATGATCTACGTGTGCGTTCCCGTCCACAACGAGGCGAAGACCGCGGGCCTGGTCCTCTGGAAGGTCCGTCAGGTCTTCACGGCGTTTCAGCGCGAGTACCAGCTGCTGGTGTGTGATGACGGCTCGAGCGACGGCACGGGAGAGGTGCTGGCGCGCTACTCCCGCGTGCTGCCGCTCAGCATCGTGACGCATCGTGAGCGGCGCGGCTACGCCCGCAGCCTCGAAGAGCTGCTGCGCCTCGCGCTCGAGCGGACCGACCGGCCCAAGCGCGATTGCGCCATCACCCTCCCGGCCGACTTCCTGTATTCCCCCGAGGCGATGGACGACATGGTGAAGCGCATCGAATCGGGGTCGGACCTCGTCGTGGCGGAGCAAGTCGAGGGCCTCGGGGCTCGCCCCCGCGCGCATCGATTCGTGCGGCACTGGACGCCGCGCCTGCTGCGCGTGCACGGCGTGCGCGACTCCGTGTCGGGGTTCCTCGCGCTTCGACTGATTACGCTGCGCCAGGCGCTGCGGCCCAATACGGGAACGCTGCTCAACACCGAAGGGTGGATCGCCAATGCCGAGCTGCTCGCCCGGCTCGTGCCGCATGCCCGGCGGGTCGACACCCTCGCCGTTACCGGCCGCTACGACATGCAGCAGCGCCCTTCGCGGGTGCAGCCGTGGCAGATGCTGCTCGCGGCATGGCGCGCCCGTCCGGTGATCCGGGCGGCCGGCGCGACGGTGCTGTTGCTCGCGGCAGTGGCGCTGCGCCCGCTCGCGGCGCAGCAGCCGGACACCGTCGCCCGACCGGCGCCCGCGCCGCCCACGCCCACGGCGCCTGTCTCCAGCGCCGTGACATCGCCGACGCCCGCACCACAGCCGGTACCGTTTCCGATCGGCGAGCGCATGATTTATTCCGCCAAGTACGGACCGTTCAGCGTCGGTCAGGCGACGATGGAGGTGGCCGGTACGGACACCATCCGCGGCGCGGAGATGGTGCACATCCGGTTCCATATCCAGGGGGGCGCGCTCTGGTACCACCTCGACCAGATGCTCGAATCGTGGGTCGGTCGCAAGGACTTTCGCTCGCGCCGCTACACCACCGACACCGAAGAGCGCGGCAAAAAGCGGCACAATCAGTTCGAGATCTTCCCCGATTCCGGGTTCTATCGGGAGCAGGGAGTCGATAGCACGAAACCCACGGTGACCGACCCGCTCGATGATGCCGCGTTTCTCTATTGGGTGCGCACCGTGCCGCTCGAGGTGGGCAAGCGCTACGAGTATCAGCGCTACTTCCGCCCCGACCGCAACCCGGTGATCGTCGTGGTGGAAAAACGCGAGAAGGTCGGGGTCGCGGGGAAGAAGTTCAACGCCATCGTGATCCGGCCGATCATTCCCAAGGGGCGCGGCATTTTCGCCGAGCAGGCCGAGGCGCACATCTGGTTGTCGGACGACCCACAGCACCTGATCCTCGCGCTGCAGTCGAATTTCTCGTTCGGCACGGTCACCCTGAAGCTGAAGGAGTTCTCGGTTCCCCCGCCGGAGCATCCATGACCGATTACCGCGAGGCGGACTTCAGCCGGTTGAAGACCGTTCCCATCGCCGAGCGCCGCAACAAAGTCGACCCCACCCTCCTCGCGCATCCTCCCGGCAGCGATCCCGGCTTTCGCGCCTTCTGGAACGCCCTGCCCGACGTATTGGCCGCGCGTGACCTGCGCACCGTCGCCCAGGCGATCGCTGCCGCGACGGGACGCCGCGCGGTGGTCGCCATGCTGGGAGGCCACGTCGTGAAAGTGGGACTGGGCCCGCTGCTCGTCACGCTGATCGAGCGTGGGGTGATCACCCATGTCGCGATGAACGGCAGCGCGGCGATCCACGACTTCGAGCTGGCCGCGTACGGCGGCACGAGCGAAGACGTGGCCGCGGGCCTCTCCGACGGCACCTTCGGCATGGCGGAGGAGACGGGGCGCGAAATGAACGCCGCGCTCGCGGCTGCAGCGGCAGCCGGGCGCGGCGCCGGCGAAGGCCTCGCGCAGGCGCTGGCGAGCCGCCAGCCGCTGCCGGGAGGCGCGGCATCGATTCTGGTGGCGTGCGCGCGACGCAACATCCCGGTGACCGTGCACGCGGCAGTCGGTGCGGAGATCATTCATCAGCACCCCAGCGCCGACGGCGCCGCGATCGGGGCGACCAGTCACCGCGACTTCAAGCGCCTGGCGGCCAGCCTCTCCGACTTGCACGACGGCGGTGTGGTGCTGAATCTGGGGAGTGCGGTGGTCATGCCCGAGGTGTTTCTCAAGGCGCTCACCATCGCCCGCAATCTCAACGGCGGGAAACCCACGGGGTTTACGGCCTGCGATTGCGACATGCAGCGCCACTACCGCCCGCGCGTCAATGTCGTCGAGCGACCGACGCTGAACGGCGGTCGCGGCGTCCAGCTGACGGGCCACCACGAGATCCTGGTGCCGCTGCTGGTCTGGGGAGCGCTGGCGGCGATGGGAGAAGGGAAAACGGCAACGGGGTCACCGTCGTCCGGACGATGACCCCGTCACAACCCGCGGAGCACTGGATCAGGCCGTGTCGCGCTTGCCCCGGATGGTGTCGCGCACGCGGTCGGCGGTCGCGGGGCTGATCACCCGCAGCACGACGTAGAAAATGAAGCCGATCGCCGCGAGCCAGAGGACGGTCATCAGGATGCCCATCAGCCCGCTCAACAGGCCGAAGATGATCTTGAGCCCGATCCAGACCAGCACGGCGAAGATCGCGAAACCGAGAATGCTTTTGAACATACGGCCTCCCAAGTGGCCCCACGGGTCAGCGGATCCTACGGCGTGACTCCCGCGGGAGTTTCACAGTCCGACATCGCCGTCGTCGGCGGCGGAGTGATCGGCGCCGCATGCGCGCGCGCGGCTGCGCTGCGCGGCCTCCGCGTCACTCTGTTCGCCCCCGGCCCCGACCCGGCCGCCGCCTCCGCGGCATCCGCGGGGCTGCTCGCCGCGCAAATCGAATCAGGTGACGAGCGCCTCCTGCCGCTCGCCGTCCGGGGCCGCGACCTCTACCAGGACCTGGCCGCCTCACTGAAAGATACCACCGGTACCGATATCGGGTTTCAACCCATCGGCATCGCTACGTTCGCGTTCGACGAAACGCAGGCCGAGACGCTGTTCGAGCTCGTCGCGGAGCAGCGACAGGCGGGGTTGCGCTGTGACTGGCTGGAACGCGCCGATCTGGACGAGCGCTGGCCAGGTGTCGCACCGGAAGCGCGTGGCGCCCTGTATGCGCCGGAGGATGGATGCCTCGATCCGGCCGCGTTGACCGCGGCACTGCTCGCCGATGGCCGCCGCCTCGGCGTGCAGATCAGTGCGGAGCCGGTGAACCGGATCCTCACCTCCCAGGGTCGCGTCATGGGCGTCGCCACCGCGGCCAACAGTATCCCGGCCCGCCAGATCGTGATCGCGGCGGGCGCCTGGTCGTCGTTGCTCGAGGGCCTGCCCCGCCGACTCGCGGTGGAGCCGGTGCGCGGACAGCTGCTGGCGATCGACTGGCCGGCGGGATTCCCCGTCTCCGTCTTCTACCATGGCCATGGTTACCTGCTGCCCCGCGGGACAACGGCGATTCTCGGCAGCACGATGGAGCGCGTCGGGTTCGACGGACGCACTACCGAGGCGGGACTCGGCGAGATCCGCCAGGCGACCGCCCGACTCTGTCCAGCCATTACGCAGTCCGTGGTGCGCCGCAGCTGGGCGGGCCTGCGACCGGTCACACCCGACGGCCTGCCGATCCTCGGGGCCGACCCGGAGATCAGCGGCCTCTGGTATGCCACCGGCCACGGCCGCAACGGCATCCTGCTCGCCGGCATCACGGGCGAGATCATCGCGGACTTGCTGTCGAGCGGCCAGACCGACATCGACATCAGCGAGCTCACGATCGAGCGCTTCACGCAGGATCAGCCGACGGCCGACGGCCGATAGTCGACTGCGATGTACCGCACCTGCGCCTTCTGCAACGCGACGCTCGACGGCGACGGCGGCCCCTCAGGCCTCGGCGTCGGACGGCGGCTGGCGTTCGACGAGTGGAAAGCCCGGCTGTGGGTCGTGTGTCCCAAGTGCGCGCGCTGGAATCTCACGCCGCTCGACGACCGCCTGGAACGCATCGAAGCGGTGGCGCGCGCCGCCGCCGGGGCGCGGCTGCTCGCAAACACGGAGCAGGTCGCGTTGCTGCGGTGGCAGCAGTACGACCTGATTCGCGTGGGAAAGCCGCCGCGCATCGAGCTCGCTGGGTGGCGCTATGGCGAGCGGCTGGCCGCGCGCAACCGCGAGCGCGCCAAAGTCGTCGTCCCGCTGACCCTCGCTGCCGTCGGACTCGGGATTGCCGCGAACGTGGCCCTGGGTGGCTCGTTCGGTTTTCTGGCGTGGAACCTGGGGCGCACCGCCGACGGCATCTATGTCTGGATGGTCGGAGAACGAGCGGTGCGACTGGTCGAGCCGCCGATCTGCGACCAGTGCGGCACCGTGCTGCGGCTCAAGACCAAGCACGTGCAGCACGCCCGCATCGTCCCCGACGCGCACCAGGACCTTGGCGTGCTCGTGAGCTGTCCGACCTGTCATCGTGAAGCGGCGCTGCTGACGGGGGCGGACGCCGCCGCGATTCTGCGCCAGGGTCTCGCCTTCCTCAACGTGCGCCGCTCCGGCCGCCGCAAGGCGGAAGATGCGGCGCGCGTGGTCGACACAGCGGGCGGCGCCGATCAACTGATCAGGAACGTCGCGCGTCGCGAGCTCACATTGCGCTCGCTGCGACCCGAAGGCCGCCTGGCGCTCGAAATGGCTGTCGACGAGCGCGACGAGGTGTTGGAGCTTGAGCGCCAGTGGCGCGATGCCGAAGAGATCGCGGAGATCGCCGACGGCACCTTGAGTACCGACGCCGCGTTGGAAGCTGAAATCAAACGACTTAGAGAACAGGGCGATCAACCGTCCGGTTGAAAAATGGCTTTCACGGTTCTCCCACGACGACTATCTTGAGCGCCGATGGCCGCACCGCTGGTTCACATCACCCCACGCATCCCCGGCGCACCCGCGCGTTCGGCGGGGGCCCCCGAACGCAAGCCTGCCTGGCTCAAAGTCAAAGCGCCCGGCGGACCGACGTACCTCAATGTGAAGCAGATGATGCGGGACCTGCGGCTACACACCGTATGCGAAGAAGCCCATTGTCCCAACATCGGTGAATGCTGGGAGCATCGCGCCGCCACGTTCATGATCCTGGGCGACGTGTGCACGCGGAACTGCGCCTATTGCGCGGTGGCGCACGGCACGCCCGCCCCGCTCGACGCGCAAGAGCCCGAGCGGCTCGCCGCCGCCGTGGCGCAGCTCGGGCTGCGGCACGTCGTCATCACGAGCGTCGATCGTGACGACCTGCCCAACGGCGGCGCCGAGATATTTGCGGCGTGCATCGCCGCGATCCGGCTGCGGCTGCCCGACACGTCGGTCGAGGTGCTGATCCCCGATTTCAAGGGGAGCGCGGCGGCGCTGGAGATCGTCGTCCGTGCCGCGCCCGACATCCTCAATCACAACCTGGAGACGATCGAGCGGCTGTACCGCATCGCCCGCCCCGGCGGCCGCTATCCGCGCGCGCTCGAGCTGCTGCGGCGGGCGAAGCAGCTGCGTCCCGATGCGCTCACCAAGTCCGGAATGATGGTGGGGCTCGGTGAGGAATGGGACGAGCTGCTCGGGGCGATGCGCGACCTGCGCGCGCAGGATGTCGACATCCTCACGCTGGGGCAGTATCTCCGTCCGTCCGATGCGCATCTACCGATTGCCCGCTGGTATACACCTGCTGAATTCGCCGAGTTGAAGCAGCTGGGCCACGAGATGGGATTCCGGCACGTCGAGTCGGGTCCGCTCGTGCGCTCCAGCTATCACGCCTGGGAGCAAGTGGAGGCCGCGACTCTGCCATGACCACGGTGACTGCACAACCCGCCAAGGGTGACACGCAGGCGGCGCAGCAGCGCCGCATGCTCCGCGAGATGCTGCTGATCCGTCGCTTCGAGGAGAAAGCGGCCGAGGCCTACGCCCTCGGCAAGATCGGCGGGTTCTGCCATCTCTACATCGGCCAGGAAGCGGTCGCTGTCGGCGTTTCCGCCGCCCTCGGGCCGAGCGACTACGTCATCGCCTCCTACCGCGAGCATGGCCAGGCGCTGGTGCGGGGGCTCTCGTCGCGCGCCGTCATGGCCGAGCTGTACGGGAAGGGCACCGGGTGCTCGGGCGGCAAGGGCGGCTCGATGCACCTGTTTGATACGGAGAAGCGTTTCATGGGCGGCCACGGCATCGTGGGCGGCCATCTCCCGCTGGCGACCGGTCTCGCCTTCGCCATCAAGTACCGCGGCGGCGACGAGGTGTGCGTCTGCTTCTTCGGCGAAGCGGCAGTGAACATCGGGGCCTTCCACGAGACGCTCAACATGTCTTCGGTCTGGAAGCTGCCCGTGATCTTCGTGTGCGAGAACAACCGCTACGGGATGGGTACGGCGTTCGAGCGGGTGGCGGCGGTGACCGACGTCGTGGAGCACGCCTGCAGCTACGACATGGCGGGCGAGGTCGTGAACGGCATGGACGTGCTCGACGTCCAGGCCGCGACGCAGCGCGCCGTGCAGCGGGCGCGCAAGGGCGGGCACCCCACCCTGCTCGAGGTGCGCACGTATCGCTACATGGGGCATTCGATGTCCGATCCCCTGCACGGCGTCTACCGCACCAAGGACGAGGTCGAAGAACAGAAGAAGAAGGATCCGATCGCCCAGCTGTTCCAGCACTTGCGTCAGGACGGCGCAATCGATCAGGCGGGGTACGACGCGCTCGAAGCGGAGGTCAAGGCCGAGGTCGAGGACGCGGCGCAGTTCGCCGAGGAGAGCCCCGACCCTGCCCCCGAAGAGCTGACGACCCACGTGCTGGCGGACTGAGCGATGCCCACGATCACTTACCGGGATGCGCTGAACCAGGCGCTGCGCGAGGAAATGCAGCGTGATCCCAACGTGTTTCTGATGGGCGAGGAAGTCGGTCTCTACCAGGGCGCCTACAAAGTGAGCCGCGGGCTGCTCGAGGAATTCGGGGCCAAGCGCATCGTCGACACACCGATCGCCGAGCTGGGATTCGCCGGTATCGGCGTGGGCGCGGCGATGGGGGGCTTGCGGCCTGTGGTCGAGTTCATGACCTGGAACTTCGCCTTGCTGGCGCTCGACCAGATCGTCAATTCCGCCGCCAAGATGCTGTACATGTCCGGCGGCCAGATTCCGATGCCGATCGTGTTCCGGGGACCGAACGGGGCCGCGCTGCAGCTCTCTTCCCAGCACTCGCAGGCCTGGGAATCGTGGCTGTCGCATATCCCCGGGCTCAAGGTCGTTGCTCCCGCGACCCCCCACGACGCCAAGGGCCTGTTGAAGTCGGCGATTCGCGACAACAACCCGGTCATCGTGCTCGAAGGGGAGATGCTCTACAACAACAAGGGAGAGGTGCCCGAGGGCGAGATCCTGATCCCGATCGGTCAGGCCGAAGTGAAGCGGGAAGGCAGCCACGTGACCATCATCTGCCACTCCAAGACCGTCACGATCGCCCTGAAGGCCGCGGAGCAGCTGGCGAGCCAGGACATCTCCGCCGACGTCGTCGACCTGCGCACCCTGCGCCCGCTCGACGACGCCACGATTCTCGCCTCGGTAGCAAAGACCAATCGCGTCGTGGTCGTGGAAGAAGGGTGGCCGCAGTGCGGGGTCGGGGCCCAGGTCGTCGATCTCATCCAGCGCGAGGCGTTCGATCAGCTCGACGCCCCGGTCCTGCGGGTGACGCAGGCCGATGTGCCGATGCCCTACAACAAGCAGCTCGAGCGGCTCGCCAAGCCGTCCCCGGAGAAGGTGGTCGCGGCGGCGCGCCGCGTCCTGTACCTCGACTGATATGGCCACGACCGTCGTGATGGAGGCGCTCTCTCCGACCATGGAAGAGGGGCGTCTGGTGAAGTGGTCCAAGGCCGTTGGCGATGCGGTGAAAACCGGCGAGACGCTCGCCGAGGTCGAGACCGACAAGGCGGTGATGGAGCTCGTCGCCCGGGCCGATGGACAGCTGCTGAAGCAAGTCGTCGCCGAGGGAGCGACGGTGCCTGTGGGAGCGACGGTCGCGATCGTCGGCGCCCCCGGCGAGAAGGTGGACTCGGCCCCTGCTGCGGCAGCGCCCGCGAAGAGCGCTCAGCCGTCAGCCGTCAGCTCTCAGCCATCGGCCGGACCCGCTGCAGCGCCGCCAGCGGTTCCAATTCCAGTCGCGCCGGCGGATGCGACACGCGTGGTGCGGGCCTCACCGCTGGCGCGGCGGCTCGCCAAGGAACGCGGCGTCGACTTGAAGCTCGTGCAGGGGTCGGGCCCGGGTGGACGCGTCGTCATGCGCGACCTGGAGAGCGCCGGGGCCGTGGCGGTCGCCGTGCCGCTCGCGGCGGTGCCCCAGCCCGTCGGCGGAGCGGCGTACCGCGACGTCCCGCTCACCCAGATCCGCAAGACGATCGCCAAGCGGCTGGCGGCGTCGCTCGGACCGGTGCCGCACTTCTTCCTCACCACCGAAGTGGACATGGAGCGGGCCGCCGATGCGCGCGCCGCGCTCAACCAGCAGCTCGGCGATCAAGGGAAGATCAGCGTCAACGACATCCTGCTGAAGGCGACGGCCCTGGCGCTCGTCAAGCACGGCGCCTGCAACGCCTGGTGGCAGGACGACCACATCCGCTACTGGAACGAAGTGCATCTCGGCGTGGCGGTCGCGATCGAAGACGGGTTGATCACGCCGATCATCCGCAACACCGATCGCAAGTCGCTGCTCGAGATCTCCGCGGAAGCCCGCGAGCTGGCCGGGCGAGCACGCGAGCGCCGCCTCAAGCCCGAGGAGTACACCGGCTCGACGTTCTCGGTTTCGAATCTCGGCATGTTCGAAATCGACCAATTCACCGGCGTGATCAACCCGCCCGAGGCGGGCATTCTCGCCGTCGGGACCATGGCCGCGAAGCCGGTCGCGGTCGATGGCCAGATCGTGGTGCGGCGCCGTTTGCGGATGACGATGAGCTGCGACCACCGGGTGATCGATGGAGCGACGGGCGCCGCATTCCTCAAGACGCTGAAGCAGATGCTCGAGAATCCGCTGGCGATGCTTCTATGATTGCGGATTGGGGATTGCGGATTGCGAATTGAGATGGCGCACCGCTCCCCAGGCCTTCACTCCGCAATCCGGAATCCGCAATCCGCAATCAGGGGAGAACAGTGGCCAGTCAATTTGACATAATAGTTCTCGGCGGCGGTCCCGCCGGTTACGAGTGCGCCATCCGCGCGGCCCAGCTCGGCCTTGCCACCGCGGTCGTGGAGCGCGACAAGCTCGGCGGGGTGTGCGTCAACATCGGATGCATCCCCACCAAGGCCCTGCTCCAATCGGCATACATCGCCCACCTGCTCGCGGGAGCCGCCGAATTCGGTGTGGAGGCCGGATCGGTCAAGACCGACTACGGCGTGGCGATGAAGCGCAGCCGGAAGGTCGCCGACCAGAACTCGCGCGGCGTCGAGTTTCTGATGAAGAAGAACAAGATCACGGTCGTCAGAGGAGCGGGCGTGCTGCAACCAGGCCGCAAGGTGAAGGTCGGCAACGACGTGCTCGAGGCGAAGAAGGCGGTCGTCATCGCCACCGGCTCGCGCGTCAAAGGCATCCCCCAGATCGGTCTCGAGATCAACCAGACGACCGTCATCTCGTCCGACGAAGCGTTGCTGCTCGAGAAGCTGCCCGCGTCGGTCGCCGTCATCGGCGCCGGCGCCGTGGGCATGGAGTTCGCCGACATCTTCAACGCCTTCGGTGTGAAAGTGACGCTGATCGAGGCGCTGCCCCGGATCCTCCCGCTCGAGGACGCCGATGCCTCGGCCGAGCTCGCCAAGAGCTACCGCAAGCGCGGCATCACCGTGATCGCAGGCGCGAAGGTGACCAAGGCGACCGTCGGCAAGGACAAGGTCGTGCTCGATGTGGAAGCGGATGGCGGCAAGCAGCAGGTGGAGGCGGCAGCCGTTCTGATGGCGGCGGGCCGGGCGGTCAATACGGAGAATATCGGGCTCAAGGAGTGCGGCATTCAGCTGTCGGACCGGGGCTTCATCAAGATCGACCAGAACTTGCAGACCACCGCGCCGGGGTACTACGCGATCGGCGACGTCGCCGGTCCGCCGATGCTGGCGCACAAGGGGAGCCGGGAGGGCATCAACCTGGCGGAGCTGCTCGCCGGGAAGAAGCCGCATGCCTTGCGCTACGACAACGTCCCGAGTGTGACGTACTGTCACCCCGAAGTGGCGAGCATCGGACTCACGGAAGATCAGTGCAAGGAGCGCAAGATCGAATACGTCGCCGGCAAGTTCCCGTTCTCCGCCAATGGCCGGGCACGGGGAACGGGCGAGACGGAAGGGTTCGTGAAGATCCTCCGGGACAAGCAGTACGGAGAGATCCTCGGCGCCCATATCGTCGGTGCGCACGCGTCCGAGATGATCCACGAGCTGGCCGTGGCGCGCGAGAACGAATACACGGTCGAAGAGGTCGAGCTGGCGATCCATGCCCATCCGACGATGGCGGAGGCCGTGGCCGAAGCCGCGCTCGATTCCCTCGGCCGGGCGATCAATATCTGAGCGATGCGGCGAAGGACCCGGTGGCCGTCGGGTTGGGGGCGATCGGGACCGGTTCCGGGCTCGGTGGAGCGGTGATGACGCTCGCGGAGGTCGTGGTCAGCCAGCTGCGCAGTCACCTCGAAGCCGCAGCGTACCAGCGGGCCCTCTCGGACCCCTTGTTCGCCGGCATGATCGCGTCGCTCTCACTGGCGGCATTCTTCGGCTGGCGGCGCAGCAGTCCCATCGAAAACGTGTGGCAACGCGGCGTGATCGCGGTGCTCGCGGCCGTGGGAGCGCTGATCATCGGCTTCCTCGCCGCCCTGGCCGATCGCCTGCTCGGGCTCACCGGCTTGATCCTCTGGGGTGTGCTGGCGCTGAGCTTCGGGGTCGCCGCCAGCCGCTGGGCGACGCGTGCGGCCGGCGCCGCGGCGGGCGGGACCGCATGAACGCCAAACCCCTCGACGTCATCCTGGCCGGGCGCACCGAGTACCGCGCCGCACTCGAGTGGCAGCGCAGCCTGGCCCACGACCGCATCGCCGGCCGGCTGCCGCACGACGTCCTGCTGCTCCTGGAGCACGACCCCGTGGTGACGCTGGGCCGCACCACCCGCGGGGAGCACCTGTTGAGCGGCGAGGGCATCGACGTCGTGGAGGTCGAGCGCGGCGGCGACGTCACCTTCCACGGTCCCGGACAGCTCGTCGGCTACCCGATCCTCGACCTCACGGGGTACCGGCCGGACCTGCACTGGTACCTCCGGACCCTCGAGCAGGCGCTGATCGACGCGCTGGGCGAGCTCGCAATCCCGGCGGAGCGCAATCTCGGGTTGACCGGCGTGTGGACGCGGGGACGCAAGATCGCCAGCATCGGGATCCACGTGAAGCAGTGGGTCACCTGGCACGGCTTTGCGCTCAACGTCACTACCGATCTGGCGTCGTTCGATCGTATCGTCCCGTGCGGCATTCCCGGAGTGGTCATGACCTCGGTCGCGCGGGAACGCGGCGGCGCACCGGTCGCGACGCTGTGGGAGGAGACGGTGCGCGCCGTGCTGACTGGCTTCGAAACGGCATTCGGTGTCACGACGCGCCTGACTGAGCCCGCGGTGCGCGCGTCGTGACCGACGCACATCCCCGCCTCCCACCCGGGCAGGTGCTGACCAAGAAGTGGCCGGTGCTCCATTACGGGCTGGTTCCGGCGGTCGATCTGGCGACGTGGACGTTCGCGGTGGATGGCCTCGTCGAGCGCCCGTTCGTGTTGACATATGAGGAGCTGGCCGCCCTGCCTCGATCGACCACGCAGTGCGACATCCACTGCGTCACCACGTGGAGCCGGTTCGATAACACCTTCAGTGGTATCTCGGTGCGGTCATTGTTGCAGCGTGCGGGGGTGCGACCGGAGGCGCGGTATTGCCTCGTATCTGCCGAGCAAGGTTTCACGACCAATCTGCCGCTCGCCGACCTCGACCGGACGGAGAACCTCGTGGCGCTGACGCACGACGGTGAGCCGCTGACTCCGGAGCATGGCTGGCCGGCCCGGCTGCTCGTTCCCCATCTCTATTTTTGGAAGAGCGCCAAATGGGTGCGGGGGCTGACGCTGCTCGACGCCGACGTCCCCGGGTTCTGGGAGCAAAACGGCTACCACATGCACGGCGACCCGTGGACTGAGGAGCGTTACGGCGGCCGGGGGCTCACCCAGCACGACATCAACCGGCTGCGGAATCTCAGCAAGAAGCAGTAAGCAGGAGCTCTACCTCCTTCGCGGCCTCCGCCTGGAGGCGTCCCTCCTCGGCAAGCTCGCGCGCCGCCGCCGCGAGCGGTGAATCGGGCAGCGCCGCCTGCAGGGCGGCATCTCCCGTCATCCGGCTCAGTGTCGCCGTGGTCTCGAGCAGCCGCTGCACCAGGGCGTCGCGGCCCTGCTCGCAGCGCGTGAGGGCATCGAGACCGGCCGCTCGGCTCGTGAGACGATCGGCTTGCGCGTCACCGCTGTCGAGATGCCGGTCGAGGGCGGCCAGCTGGCGCGCCGCCGCGCAGGCTGCCGTCACGAGCGCGCCGATCAGCGCCGGGCCTGCCGGTGACCCTGCCGTGCGGCGCAACAAGTCGATCAGCAGCGTACGAGCGGTCCCGCCCGGCAGCTCCGCGAGGGTGCGCGCCGCCTCCCGCTCGGCCTCAGGCGGCAACGCGCTGCGCCCGGTGGGCCGCGGGTTCCAAACCGGTGTGCGCCGCCCGATCGCCGCCAGGCTCACGAGGCTCGCAGCCACCAGTGGCGTGGTCGCGAACAGCAGCGGCGCCGCGGCGAGCACGACGGCAGCCAATCCCCCGGTCGTCACAGCGCCGGCGAGCAGCATGATTGGTGTCGGCACGTCGCTGCGCCACAGGCGAGCCAGCGCCTCGGTGCGCGTCGGGATACCGTGATCGGCGAGGAGCTCGACGACGCGCTCGCCCGCGCCCCGCGGCACGCGCAACAGCGGCCGTTCACCACCCAGGAGCGATTGGTGCGCCGTCGCCGAGGCGCTCGGCAG
The DNA here is from genome assembly GCA_035262825.1 of Gemmatimonadales bacterium. Lineage (GTDB taxonomy): Bacteria > Gemmatimonadota > Gemmatimonadetes > Gemmatimonadales > GWC2-71-9 > DASTHG01. The sequence continues at coordinate 16,107 of DATFSB010000328.1, forward strand.
CCGGCCCTCGAGCGCGTCCCGGACCGCACGCCGCGGCGCGCGGGCGGCGGGCGGATCGACGAACACGAGCACGTCATCCGACCCCTCGGCCCGGCGCGCGCATCGCGGGCAGACGCCGAGACCAAACGGCTCCGCGGCGCCGCACATCACGCAGCTCGACCTGGCCGGCGGCAGGCCGAGATCCATCTCTGCTTCCGGGTCGAGCGCGGCGGCGAAGAGGC
>DATFSB010000329.1:0-3665 GCA_035262825.1 Gemmatimonadales bacterium
CGCGCAAATTTGAACCGAGGTTGATCGCCCCTCTATCAGCGTCGGTGATCACGTCGCCTCAACGTGTCGAGGTGCATTCCACGCTGGAACGGGATCGTGTTCGGCGAGCCAACCGAGGAGCTCCCGGCCGGTGTGTTCATCGAAGAGCGTGTGGAGGAATTGGTACGTGCGATCGACGACGTCGATCATCAGCTGTTTCATTTCCTCATCATTGAAGCGGGAGACACGGGGCCAGGGAATCGAGCCGAATGGGCTGGTGACCGTCACGTCGGCATAATCGCCGGTGGCGGATGATGGGGCGATCCCAGCATGCAGGTCCTCCAGGTGCGAATGGCGGACGCATTGGAGGACGAGGTACTTGGCCAGGCGTTGCTGGAGGAGCGCGTTGGCGTGGATGGTATCGAGATGCGTCAGGCGTTGGGGCATCGCAGGTTAGGCCTTCGAAGGGCGCTTCCGGTCGTCGGCCTCGGCCGGGGCGCGGCGCGCCTGCTGGGCGAGTTCCGCCTCGCGCAGCCGATAACTCTCGCCCTCAATGGGAATGATCTCCGCATGATGGGTGAGCCGATCAATGAGCGCCACGGCACAGGATGCATTGGGAAAGACCGTGTTCCATTGCTTGAACGGCAAATTTGTCGTCACCACCAGGGATCGCTGTTCGTAGCGGCGGCTGACCACTTGAAACAGCAGGTCCGCCGCGTGGGCATCGTAGCCGAGGTACCCAATTTCGTCGACGGCGAGCAACGAGGGTTTGGCGTAACTGCGGAGGCGCCGCTCGAGTGCGCGGGCGGTCTCCTGCCCATTGAGATCGAGTAAGAGCTCCGACGCCGTCAGAAAGCGGGCGGAATGCCCGGCCAGGATCGCCTGATAGACGAGATTCTTGGCAAACATCGTCTTCCCCAGGCCGTGCGGCGCGACAAAGATGACGTTCTCGCCTTTGGCCAGGAAGTCGAGGGTGAAGACGCGTTCGACCGTGGGCCGATGAATCTGTTTGGGCCAGTCCCACTCGAAATCAGCCATCATCTTGAAGCGGCCGAGGCGCGCGTCTCTCAGCCGGCGCTCCACGCGCAGTCGCGTCCGGGCGTCGAGTTCGGCCTTGACGAGGTGCTCGAGCAAGACGATCGGGCTCCAGCGCTTCTGTGTCGCGCGGGCGACGAGATCATTCAGCTCGTCGGCGGTGTAGAGGAGGCCGAGTTGCCGCAGGTGATCACTCAGGGTCGTCGGGATCGGATCGGGTGAGGTCATCGTAGGACTCCAACGGATGCGGCGTCAGATCGAGATCCCGGACCCCGGGCCGATCGGGTAACGCCAAGGGCATGGGCGGCTTCTGTCCCCGCTGGCGCCGGCGGGTTTCCAAAATATGGGTAATGGCGCCGGCGCCGAGTGCGTCGCGCTCGAGGGCCTGGGCCACCGCGGCGGCGAGTTCCTGCCGGCCGTAATCGTCGAGCAGCGCCAGCAAACGGGCGGTGTGGCCGCGAAGGGATTCGCCTCGCGCCGCCAGCCGTTCCAACAGTGTTGCGATCGCCGGCACGGCGAGGCGGAGGCGGTCGCGCGCACTCGAGGGATTCGCCTGGCGCGTGGCCGCCACCAATCCGGCGACATGGTCCTCCTGTTCGATCGTTTGGCCGGTGTCGTAGCTGCGCGGATGCTCGGCAATTTCTTCTGCGGCCCCGGCGATCAGCCGCACCGTCGTCGGCGACGCGATCAAGGTGAGCGGTTGCTGCCGATGCGTATGGGGGATCGAGTAGCTATTCCGGTCGAAGCACACGTAGGGGGTTTTGCCGGAGGTGACGATCCGCTTCACGGCGGTGTCGAAGGGATGCGCGGGTAGCGGGAGAAGCCGCGGCTGCTCCTGCGCGAAGATCTGGGCGACGGTTTGATCGGGGTGCTCGGGATGGCGGCGCTGATGCGCGATCTCGTCGCGCCAGCGCCGAAATTGCGCGTTCAGATCGTCGACATCGCGAAACGTCCGCGCGGCAAAGAACGCGTGCCGGAGGTATTGAATTTGGCGCTCGATTTTCCCCTTCTCATTGCCCCGGCCCGGCGTACAGGGTCGGGGGGCAAAGTGATAGTGGCCGGCGAGCTCGAGCCGCCGCGGATGAAACCGAATGGCACTGCCCTGACGTTCGAGCACGGCACTGCGAAGGTTGTCGTAGACGAGGGTCCGTGCAACGCCAACAAAGCCGTGATGAAAGGCCTCGACATGCCCGCGCAAGAAACTCTCAAGGGTCTGATCGAGCGTGAACAGTGCCGAGATCGCTCGCGAATAGGACAACACCATCACGAACCCGGAGAGCGGCCGGGTGCCGTGGCCGATGCGGATGGTCCCAAACGCGCCCCAGTCCACTTGCGCCTCTTCGGCTGCCAATGTGGTGAGCCGGCGATAGGCAGTCGACGGGACGTGAAGCCGCAGAGCACGCACGACGCGCCGCAGCTGCACCACCGAGCCGGCATAGCCGCGCGCGCGCACCATCTCGAACAGGCGCGTGGCGCGCAGCCGCGGATATTGGGCCAACGTGTCCCGAATGAAGGGCAGATACGGGTCCGCCAGGGTCGGGCCGCAGCGGCCGCGGCGCAGCGCCTGCGTATCGTGGGCAATCGCGGCACTGACGGTGTCATGGTGGACGCCGAGGGTCGCGGCGATGGTGCCGACTTTCCAGTGTTCGCCGAAATAGAGGCGGCGAATCTCCGCGTGCAGTTCGGGCGTGATCATAGCGAGCCTCCGGGGACACGCGACGGATTCGCCAGCGCGGTGGAAGGAGCCACGCGCTTTCGCGGCCGCAAACCATACAGCGCAACGCGCCCACCAGGGGCGCGGTCGGCGAGTGATCCGTCGACGTGTCAGCGGGGAGTGTGCGCGACGCCGTGGCCCGGCGAGAAGCCTGATCCCTCACGCGCGCGCGATACGCGCGCTGGTGATCGCGATGGTCGAGGCGACCTTCGAGGCTCTCGCGATGGCGTCGACGGGCGGTCGCGACCGATCGCCGACGCGCGACGGCGCGACACGTCGCGGAGCAGTACGCATGGCCGCGATCACATGCGGCACAAATGGCAAACGGCCGGTTACAGAGCCGGCAGGTCTTCTGGCGAAGGGGTACGTCCACGTCGGAGCAGCGGCGCACTCCGACTGGACACGCGGGCAAAACCGTGACACAAAGAGCGGTGACCCGTCTCGGTCCGTCGGAGCATCGAGGCGGTCACCGAGGGTCTGGAGGGGCTAAGCTCCAGGCCCTCACCTCATCCGCCGTGCTCCAGCTTATGCGATGTGTCTTGACACCATCCTGAACAGAACACAAGAGGCTGTGGACGCTGCCGCAGCCGTGGACGCACAGAACGCGTCCACCGCTGCTTGGAAATCTCGCTGAAGAACGCGAGATTCCCACGAGCGCCCACAGCCATTCTCTTTCCTTCAGAAGAACAAAGACGAAGAACAACGATCCGACGCTGGTTCAGATTTACGCGGTTTCAGATGAGCGCTGACATCAGACGCGGACGAGCTGCGGGAGATGATCGAAGTGCTTGTCTCGCGCGTGCAACGCGAGGTTGTGTTGCAGCACCAACGCAGCGAGCCACATGTCATTCGTCGGAATCGGCGTTCCCTGTCTCCGTAGCTGGCGGAACACGGACGCGTAGTGGTGAGTGGTCTGGTCATCAGGGAAGAGCACGCG
>DATFSB010000330.1:0-8883 GCA_035262825.1 Gemmatimonadales bacterium
GCGGCTCGCCGCCGGGCGATATCCCTACGCTGTGGCCGTGACGCCCGACGGGTCGGTGTTCGTATCGGACTGGGGCGCCAGCACCCTGGCGGTGTTCTCTCCCGCCGGCAACGGGCGGTTGAACGCACCCGCTTTCATTCCTGCCGGCCGGCATCCGTCGGCGCTGCTGCTCAACAAGTCGGGGACGAGGGTTTTCGTCGCCTCCGGGAGCACGGACCGTGTCACCGTCATCGACACGCGGTCCCGCGCCGTCGTGGCGACTCTGCTCGATCCCCCGCCGTCCGGCCCCGATGAAGGCACGACCCCCAACGCCCTCGCCCTCTCGGACGACGGGACCCGGCTCTACGTCGCCGAGGCGGATGCGAACGCCGTCGCGGCGTTCGAGCTGCGGGCGGCGACCGCCGACGTCCCGACGGCGAGCGGCAACGACCAGCTGGCCGGCCGAATTCCCGCGGGGTGGTATCCGACGGCGCTCGTCCAGCTGCACGACACGCTGCTCGTCGCCAACGGGAAAGGGGCCGGGAGCGGCCCGAATCCCGGCGGGCCGCAACCGGTCCAGGCGCGCGTGCGCCACGGCGGCGATCCCGACACCAGCTACACGCTGGGCCAGATTCGCGGCACCCTGTCGATCGTCCCCGTCGCGCGCGGCGGGCTCGACTTCGGCGCGCTGACGGCGCGGGTCGTGCGGGCCAACGGCTGGGACTCGAGTGCCGCCGGTCCGGCGTATCCGCCGTTCCAGCACGTCATCTACATCCTCAAGGAGAATCGCACCTACGATCAGGTGCTGGGCGATCTCTCCGCCGGCGACGGCGACACCTCGCTCGTGCTGTTCGGCCGCGACGTGACACCGAATCATCACGCCCTGGCCGAGCGCTTCGGCACCTTCGACCGGTTCTTCGTCAGTGCCGAAGTGAGCGCTGACGGCCACAACTGGTCGATGGCGGGCTACGCCACCGATTACACGCAGAAGACGACGCCGGCGAACTATGATGGCGGCGGGCGGACGTACGACTACGAGGGACAGAACCGCAACCAGATTCCCGAGGAAGACATTGCCGAGCCGGCGCAGGGATACCTCTGGGACCTGGCGCGCCGCGCCGGCATTTCGCTCGCCAATTTCGGGGAGTTCTCGATCGAGGAAACGAACGCCGAGGGAGAGAAGTCCTACCGCGCGACGAAGCCGTTTCTCGCGGCGCACACGGACCCTCGCTATCCGTCATTCGACATGGCGATTGCCGACCAGCGCCGCATCGAAGTGTGGCTCGACGCGTTCCGCGGCTGGGTGTCACAGGGGACGATGCCGGCGCTGCAGATCATTCACCTGCCGCGCGATCACACGGCGGGGGCGACGCCGGGCATGAACACGCCGCGTGCTATGGTCGCCGACAACGACCGGGCGCTGGGCCGGCTGGTGGACGCCCTGTCGCACAGCCCCTTCTGGAGGAACACCGTCGTGTTCGTGATGGAGGACGACGCGCAGAACGGGCCCGATCACGTCGACTCGCACCGCTCGCCGCTGCTCGTGATCTCGGCCTACAGCAGGGGCGGCGCGATCCACCGCTTTGCCAATACCACTGATGCGCTGCGCACCATGGAAGAGATCCTGAAGCTCGGTGCGCTGTCGCAGTTTGATCACTACGGGCATCCGTTGCGGGATATCTGGCGCGACACGCCGGACACGACCCCCTTCGCGGCACTCACTCCCACCGTCCCGCTGGACGAGCAGAACCCGCCCGGGACACGGGCGGCGCGCGAGTCGCGGCGGCTCGATCTCACCGACGTCGACGCCGCCGATATGGACGCGTTCAACCACGTATTGTGGTTGGCGGTGAAGGGCGAGCGCGTGCCGTATCCGGGGACGCATCGCATGTCGACGCTCGAGGCGCGCCGCTCGAGGTGAATCGCGTTGCCGGCGTCGTGCTCGCCGTCGTCCTGGGCGTCGGCCGGGCGGCGGCGGGGCAGGGCGATCTGCGGCCCACCGTCGTGCTCGTGTCGATCGATGGGTTTCGCGCCGACTATCTCGATCGCTATCCCGCCCCGAACCTGCAGCGGCTCGCCGCGCGCGGCGTGCGCGCGCCGCTTGTCCCCGTGTTTCCGACGAAGACGTTCCCCAATCACTACGCCATCGTGACCGGACTCTACCCCGAGCACTCCGGGATCGTCGAGAACACGATGTACGATCCGGCGTTCGACGCGCTGTTCCAGATCAGCGACTCGAGCGCGGTCGCCGCCACGCGGTGGTGGGGCGGCGAGCCACTGTGGGTCACGGCGGAGCGCCAGGGGCAGATCGCCGCGTCGTGCTTCTGGCCGGGGAGCGAGGCCGCGATCGGCGGGATCCGCCCGCACTACTGGCTGCACTACGACGTCCGTATGCCCGATTCGCTGCGGGTGCGACAGGTGCTCGACTGGTTGTCGCTGCCCGTCGCCGCCCGCCCGACGTTCGTGATGCTCTATTTCAGCGAGGTCGACCACGCCGGGCACGAGTCCGGTCCCTCGAGCCCCGCGGTCGCCCGGGCCGTGTCCCAGGTCGACGCCGCGATCGGCCAGCTGCAGGGCGGTCTCGAGGCGCGCGGCCTGGGGGGCGCCGTCAACTTGATCGTGGTCGCCGACCACGGCATGTCGCCCATCTCACCCGATTCGGTGGTCGCGCTCGACGATTACCTCTCGCTCGCCGCGGTCGCGCGTGTCACCGGCGGCAATCCCGATCCCGGGCTGTGGCCGCAGCCGGGGATGGAGGACAGCGTGGTGCGCGCGCTCGCGGGGAAGAATCCGCACCTCTCCGTCTGGCGCCGTGACTCGATCCCCGAGCGATTCCACTACCGCGCCAATTCCCGCATCCCGCCCGTCGTCGTGCTCGCCGCGCCGGGGTGGTCGGTGGCGGCGCGCCGCAGCGATATCGCGAGCCACCCCGACCGCTATTCGGGCGGGACCCATGGCTACGATGACTCCGTCGCGGTAATGCGGGCGTTGTTCGTGGCGGCGGGCCCGGCGTTCCGCCGGGGCGTGACGGTGGCGCCGTTTCGCAATATTCACATCTACGATCTCGTGGCGCGGATCCTCGGGCTCACCCCGGCGGCGAACGACGGCAGCCCCGATTCGACGGCTACGCTACTCCGAGATACGCGTACGCCTCAGTGAGGGTGCGGAATACGCCAACTTGCTTGGTGCCCGCATCCTCGAGGTGCCGGTACGTCTCGTACATGCGGGCCAAGCCGAAGGCCTCGTCGGAGGTCGCCACGATCGCGAATTTCGAGGACGTGCGAGGGGCGTCCATGGAGGCCGACAGCTCGGCGAGGGCGCGCATATTGTCGACGGACGGCAGGTCGATCAGCTCGACCGCGCGCATGTCGAGCAGCTCGTTGTAGCCCTGGACATCCGCGCGCGACCAGGCGTCGCGCTGATATCCGAAGACGTCCTGGCCGGTCAGCGTGCCGCGGGCTATCGCCGTGACGAGCCGACGAGCATGATCGATGGTGAACTCGATCGGCATGGAGCCGAATCTACCAAGTGAATCCGCAACTCGTCATCCTCGCCGCCGGTCTCGGCAGCCGCTACGGCGGGTTGAAACAGCTCGACGCCGTCGGTCCCGGCGGCGCTACCCTCATGGACTACAGCGTGTACGACGCCCTGCGATCGGGATTCGGTGATGTCATTTTCGTCATCCGCCCCGATCTGCAGCAGCCGTTCACAGATTTCGCTCGCACGCGCTTCGCTACCCGGTTTCACTGGCGCGCCGTTCTGCAGCGGCTCGAGGAGGTGCCGCCCGGCGCGGTCGTGCCCGCCGGCCGCGCCAAGCCCTGGGGGACGACGCATGCCGTGCTCGCTGCCGCCGCCGAGATCACGGGACCGTTCGCCGTGCTCAACGCCGACGATTACTACGGCGGCGAGGCGATCGCCGCCGTAGCGGAATTCCTGAAGACCGAGACCAATCCGTCGACCCACGCCATCGCCGGGTATCGCCTGGGCGACACGCGGTCGGCCGCCGGCCCCGTGAATCGCGGTGTCTGCCGCATCGGCCCTGACCGCTACCTCGAGACGATCGAAGAGGTGAAAGGTCTGGAGATGGGTCCGGACGGCGGATTCAGTGGGGTCGGGGAATCGGGGCCGCTGCGTGTGGCGGGCGATGCGATCGTCTCGATGAACCTGTGGGCGTTCCAGCGCTCCGCGCTCGAGACTCTCCGTCTCGGTCTCGTCGAATTCTTCAAGCGACCGTCGCCGGATGAGAGTCTCCTGCCCACCGTGATGCGGGCCGCCATCGCCCGCGGCGAGGCGCGCGTCCGCGTCCTCAAAACGGGCAGCCGCTGGTTCGGGATCACGCACCCCGCCGACCGCGAGCCGGTCGTCGCCGCCATCCGTCGCCTGGTGAACGAAGGACGCTATCCGGAGCAGCTGTGGACGTGACCGACGCCCGTGCCATCGCGGGGCGGTTCTCCATGGGCGGCGACGTCCGCTCGATCATGTCGCTCCCCGGCGGCCATATCAACGATTCCTTCCGGGTCGACGTCGGCGGCAAGGAGGAGGGGACCAGCTTCCTGCTGCAACGGCTCAACCCGCACGTCTTCCCTCGGCCCGACCACGTCATGGAGAACGTCGCGCGGGTGACGCGCCATATCGCGAGCCAGGGCGGGCCGACGCTGACGCTCATGCCGACGGACGACGGGCGCGACTGGCTCGTGGACGGCGTGGGCGGGGTGTGGCGCCTGTTCCGCTGGATTCCCGATTCCGCCGTCCGGGTGCGCGCGGAGTCCCCGGAGGCGTGTTACGTCTGCGGGAAAGCCTTCGGCGAGTTCCTCCGGCTGGTCGGCAGCTATACCGGTCCGCCGCTGCACGAGACGATCCCTGGATTCCATGATACCGAGCGCCGCTTTGCGCTGCTCGACGCGGCGGTGGAGCGGGCGGCGTCGAGCCGGCTGGCCGGCGCGCAGGCCGAGGTCACCGCGGTTCGCGAGGAGCGGCCGGTGGCCGGTGTGCTCCCGCCGCGCCTGGCAGCGGGGACGTTGCCGACGCGCATCGTCCACAACGACGCGAAGATCGCCAACGTGCTGTTCGACCGCTGGAGCGACACGGCGCTGTGCGTCGTCGACCTCGACACGGTGATGCCGGGGTCCCCGCTCGCCGACTTTGGCGATCTGGTCCGCTCCTGCGTGAGCCTGGCGGGGGAGGATGAGCGCGATCTGCCCAAGGTGTGGGCGGATCCGGCGCGTTTCGCCGCGCTGGCGCGCGGCTTCGTCGAGGGCAGCGGGGATTTGTTGTCGGGCGAGGAGCGGCAGCTGCTGGTGTTCGCCGGTCGCTGGATCACTCTGGAACAGACGGTCCGGTTCCTGACCGACTACCTCGATGGAGATCGCTATTACCGAGTGTCCTATCCCGATCACAATCTCGTGCGGGCGCGCGCACAGCTCGCCCTGTACCGCTCGTTGACCAACCAGGAGTCGGGACTGGCGAAGCTGGTCGCTCGTTCCTAGCCTTCCTGCGAACTCGCTCCCGGATCCTGCCCGATGGCGCAGTCGGAACGCACCGCGGCACTGAATCGCATGCATCTGGCCGTGAAGGAGCTGAACGATCAGCTGAAGCTGATCGCGGTCAATCCCCCGGAGGGGCTGCAGGACCTGAAGAGCGCGGTCGACGACGTCAGGCTGCAGCTGTGGGGCGTGTTGATGAGCGCGTCCGCCCAGGGGGAGAAGGACTTCGGGGAGCGGTTCCGGTTGCGCCGCGCGACCGAGATCCTGCAGGGGATCGTGCGAGACGTGGAAGCCGGCCAGCTGAAGCTGACGACCAAAGAGGCGGCGGAGCTCGGTATCGTGGCGCGGGATATCGGGAAGCGGGTGACGGGGGTGCAGTAGCGCATCGAGGGCTTGCGCTTTCCGGGCACATTTGGTAGCCTCCGTGCCGTTGAACTGGGAGTCGCGTCCCGTGAGCAGGTTCTCCGTCCGCGTGCGGACTGGAGAAAGTCTACGGAGACGCGATTTTTTATTTCGGGGACCGACATGACCGTTTCTTCGATGCTCCTTCTGGAAGCCACGCTCTCGGATCACAGGCCAGCAAGCCGATTCGAGGGGCTTCGGCGTTACGCCGATGCGTACCGCGCGCAGTTGGAGGAGATCGACCGGGGAGGGTGAACGAGGTCGGCTCCGTCCCAGGGGATGAATGAACCGCCCCATCTGCGCGCCAAGCCAGATGGGGCGTTGTGTTTGCAGGCCGACGGGCGGGTGGCGTTCTCTAACGAGACACGCGACTCCCGGGTGGGGGCGTCATCCGTTCGTTGGTCTACAGGGCGACAGGTTGGTAGCTCAGCGGCAGAGCACGGGGCTGTGGCCCCCGGGACGGCGGTTCGAGTCCGCCCCGCCTGACTGGCTCCTGTAGCTCACCGGTAGAGCGGCCGGGTGAAATTCGGCGCGCAGCGGGTTCGACTCCCGCCGGAGCCGCGGGTACTGTTTCTGAGAGGTGGAGCATGCGCGTATTCGGAACGCACGACGAATTGACCCAAATCCAGCTCGCCAAGGTGGCGGAGCGGGCGCGCAAGGTCGCGCTCATGGCGGACGGGCACGTCGGATACGTAATGCCGATCGGCGGCGTCGCGGCCTACGACAACGCGGTGTCGGTCGTCGGCGTGGGATTCGACATCGCCTGCGGCAACGCGGCGATCCGGACCGATCGTACCCTCGACGAGCTGGTTCCCCAGCTGCCGGTGCTGGCGGACGAGATCGCGTCGACCATCAGCTTCGGCGTCGGGCGGAAGAACCGCGCTGACGATGCGCCGACCGATCACCCGCTGTTCGAGGACGCGGCGTGGCAGGCGGTGCCGGCGAAGCACCGTCAGGCGCTGCACACCAAGGCGCGCCAGCAGCTCGGCACCGTCGGCAGCGGTAATCACTACGTCGACGTGTTCGCCGACGAAACCGGCGCGATCTGGGTCGGCGTGCACTTCGGCAGCCGCGGCTTCGGCCACACCGTGGCGTCGAACTTCCTGGCGCTGGGGCAGGGGGCGTCGTGGGGCGAGCGGGTCCCCGAGAAGGAGCTCCTGTTGCCGCTCGACCGGGAGCTGGGGCACGACTACTGGGAGCTGATGGAGCTGGCGGGACGCTACGCCTACGCCGGCCGCGAATGGGTGGCGCGCAAGGTCGTGTCGCTGCTCGGCGGCCGGGAGCTCGAGCTGGTGCACAACCATCACAACTTTGCCTGGAAGGAGACGCACGATGGCGAGGAGCTGGTGGTGGTGCGCAAGGGCGCGACGCCGGCGTTCCCGGGCCAGCTGGGGTTCATCGGGGGCTCGATGGGCGACGACGCCGTGATCGTGCGCGGTACGGAGTCGCAAGATCCCGCAGTCCTCGAGACGCAAGCTGCGGCGCTGTTCTCGACGGTCCACGGAGCCGGCCGAGTGATGAGCCGGACCGCCGCGGCGGGGAAGCGGAATCGCAAGACGGGCAAGCAGATCTCGGAAGGCAAGGTGAGCCCCGAGATGATGCAGGAATGGGTCGCGCGGAAAGGCGTGCTGCTCAAGGGCGGCGGGTTGGATGAGAGCCCGCACGTGTACCGCCGGTTGCCCGATGTCCTGGCGGCGCAGGGTGGCACGATCGAAGTCCTCCACACGCTGCGGCCGCTGATCGTGGTCATGGCCGGGGCGGATGAGTTCGACCCGTACAAGGACTAACCCGGGCGGTGTGGAGCCGCCCGCTCTTCACCCCGGAAGTGCAACGGATGCACGCGACCCTCCGACGGTCGAGGCTCTGGGTTCGAGTCCCGGACGGGGTATCGCAGCCCTGTGGTCGAACGGATCCAAGACGCCCGGCTACGAACCGGGAGGGTGAGGGTTCGAATCCCTCCAGGGCTTCTTGATGGGGAACGGCTGGCGCGAGCACGCGAGCGTGGCGCTCTCTCGCGTCCAGCCGCGGTGGGGACGAGCTAGGCCGCCGGACTCGCAGTCAGCTTCTTGAACTCTCGAATCAACCGCCGCTGCGCCGTCGCATCCTTCGCCGCCACGAAAATCGTATCGTCTCCCGCAATTGTGCCCACGATATCGGTCCAGGCGAGCCGGTCGAGCGCCAACCCTACCGCGCTGGCCTCGCCCGGCGGCGTATGGAGCACGATCAACGACTCTCCCGCTGACTCGACCCCAATGACGTCTTCCGCCACGCGTCGCCGGTCGGGATCGGCCGAGCGCGCGGCGCCCGACGGAGGGCGGTGGTAGGCACCGCCCGATTTCACGAGGCGCAGCGCCGCGATGTCGCGACTCACCGACGACTGCGTCACCTGCCACCCATCGGCCCGCAGCGCCTCGGCCAGCTCCTCCTGCGTGCGGATCGCCCGGGTGCTGATCAGCTCCAGCACCTTGAGCAGCCGCTTGCGACGCTCGGCGCTCACCGCGAGCGCGCTCCCCTTCGGGTTCCGGCGAGACGCGCCAGCGCCTGCTCGAACCGGCGCCGCACACCGGCGCTCCAGCTGCGCCGGGCTCTGAGCCGCGACCGCACTGCCGGCAGGCCGAGCGCGCCGATGCCCCCCACGCTGCGCCGCCGCGCCACGATGCTCGCTGTCGATGGAATCGGGAACTTCACCCCTTCCTTGTGCTCCGCCGCGACGGCCCGATAGGCCGCCCGGAACGGCTCACCCGCTTCGACGCGCCGCAGCACTTCATCGGTGACGAGGGGATCGCCTGCCAGCGCCGCGGCCGCCCGGGCGCGATTCACCACGAGTTGCGGTACCGCCCGTGTCAGCATCGCCAGCATCTCGCGCGTGCGATCGAGTCCCTTGAAGAGCGGCTCCTTCAGCAATTGAAAGTCGCGATGATAGCCGCTGCCGAGCTTCGACTTGAGCTGCATCACCGTCACGAGGTCGGCGTCGAGCGCGGCCGCCCGCGCGCGCGTCAGCTCGAAGAGATCGGGGTTG
>DATFSB010000331.1:0-8889 GCA_035262825.1 Gemmatimonadales bacterium
CGCGACGAGCTGCACTTCACGCTGAAAGCGCTCGCTGCCGAGGTAGGCGCGGGTGGTCGGTGGGAGAACCTTGATCGCGACCTCCCGTCCCAGCTTCACATCCTTGCCGAGGAAGACCGCACCCATGCCCCCCTGGCCGAGTTCGCGGACCAGAGCGTAGCGCCCAGCCAGGGCGGTCGAGACCTGATCGAACAGCGGGTCCGTCATCCGCCGGAGAGACTGAACGGCAGCAGCGCCTGGCGCATGTCCGCGGCGGCGGGCCAGCGGTCGGCGGGGTGCTTGCGCAGTGCCCTGGTGATGGCGGCGGCGTATTCCGGCGCGACCTCGGGGCGCAGGCGGTGCAGGTCCGGCGGCTCATGATGCTGCTGCATGTCGATCACGACCGCCGGTGAAGGACCGGAGAACGGCGGCCGTCCCGTCACGGCCTCGAACAGGACGATGCCGAGCGAGTAGAGATCGGTGCGGCCGTCGATGTCGTCGGCCCCCGTCGCCTGCTCCGGGCTCATGTACTCTTCCGTCCCCACGACGAAGCCGCTGCGCGTCACCCGATCGCCTTCCGACTGCGCGATCGCGCGCGCGATGCCGAAGTCCACGAGGACGGCGCCGTCGGGAGACAGCACGATGTTGTCCGGCTTGATGTCGCGATGCACGAGGCCCTGCTCGTGGGCGTAGCCCAGGGCTTCGAGGATCTCGCACGCCAGCCGGGCGGTGAAGTCCGGCGCCAGCCGCCGCTCGCGATGCAGCGCGCTGCGCAGCGATTCCCCCGGCACGTACGGCATGACGAGCCAGAGCAGGTAATCGCTCTCCCCGCTGTCGAGCAGCGGGGCGATGTGCGGATGGTGCAGCTTGCCGGCGTAGCGGATCTCACGGAGGAATCGGTCGGCGGCGACGGACACGGTGAGCTCGGGGTGCAACACCTTGATCGCGACGCGGTTCCCGGCCTTATCGAACGCCCCGAAAATCGAGGCGTTCCCGCCCCGGCCGACCGCCGTGATGACTTCGTAGCGGTCCCCCAGCGCCTTCCGCACTCGTTCGATGAGGTCCCGACGGGGCATCGTTTTACTCCCAGGAGCCGCGCCAAAGATGCGATTGCTGGGGGCGCGGCGGAAGGTAGCTTCGCGCAGATGACGCGGCTCGAAGCGGTTATCGGCGACATTACCGCTCAGGCGGTCGACGCCATCGTCAACGCCGCCAACAGCTCGCTGCTCGGCGGCGGGGGCGTCGACGGGGCGATTCACCGGGCAGCGGGCCCCGAGCTCCTGGCGGAGTGCCGTGGCCTGGGCGGATGCCCGACGGGCGAGTCGCGCATCTCGCGGGGGTATCGCCTGGCGGCGCGGTACGTGATCCACACGGTGGGGCCGGTGTGGGAGGGCGGCGACCGGGGCGAGGCCGAGCTGCTGCGTGGCTGCTATGCGAGCGCGCTGCGGCTCGCGACGGAGCACGGTATCCGTTCAATCGCGTTTCCGGCGATCAGCACCGGGGCGTACGGCTATCCGTTCGCGTCGGCCGCCCGGGTCGCCGTCGAAACGGTGCGCGAGCAGGTTCGCGGGTCGTCGGCTCTGGAGCTGGTGCGCTTCGTCTGTTTTCGCGAGGCCGACTGGGACGTGTACCTGCAGCTGCTGGGACACCGCCGCGACACCTGAGCGGCGGCATCGAATTCACTCCGCACCGCGCATTCCCACGCCCGGCCGCCGGCCCGGTTGACGCGAGCTTGATACGCCTGCGGGACTGGCCGGAGCGCCGGCGCTCCCCGGGTCGAGGCTTGAGCGGCGGTTGAGCGCTCGCGGCCATCGTGTGCGACGCGATGGTCACCGTATGCACGCTGCTGCCGCCTGCCGAGCGGCCCCGGTTCGAGGCTGTGGGCGACGGCTGTTATGTGTCGCTGCACGCAAATTCCTGTCGTGAAGTGTTGACGGCGGCGCGGCGCCGCCGCGTCGACGCTGTGGTGCTCTCGGTGCACCGCTGCGGCGGCGAGGAGCTGCCGACGGTCGCCCGTCTGGTGCGCGAGTTCCCCGCGATCCCCGCCGTCGCCCTCGTTTCACGACACGATCCCGGCGCCACGGAGACGCTGCTGCGGCTCGGAGCGAGCGGCGTCCGAGCGGCGATCGACTGCACCGATCCCGGCGGATGGCGGCGGCTGCGCGAGCTGATCGGTCGACCCGCCTCACCGGTCGCCGCGCGGATTCTGCACGTGCTCATTCCGGCGCTGGGCGACGAGCTTCCCGAGGACGCCCGGGTGTTCTTCGAGGCGATGACGCGGCTGGCGCCGGTGATCCGCACGGTGCGCGCGCTGGCGCGCCATCTCCGTATCGGGGCGAGTACGCTGATGTCGCGCTTCCTGCGCGCCGAGCTGCCGTCGCCCAAGACCTACCTCGCGGGGATGCGGTTGGTCCATGCGGCCTACCTGTTCGGCAATCCCGGGCTTTCGGTCGCCGACGTGTCCTATCGCCTCGATTTTTCGTCGCCGCAGAGCTTCAGCCGTCACTTGAAGGCGATGCTCGGCGTGACGGCCGGCGAGTACCGCCGCCGCTTCCCGTTCGCCATCGCGTTGACGCGGTATGTGGATCTGCTGATTCGCCCCTACCGGGAGACGTTCCGCGCGTTCCGCCCCCTTCATGCCGGAGCTGGGGACCAAGGATCGGACGCCGCGACCGTCTTCCGGTCGGGGTGATGGCTCAGACTTCGACGATCTGGACGGATTGCGGCGTGGACGCCCGGTCCGCCGGCACGGTGCGATGCTCGGCGGTGATCTGCTCGCGCCGCAGCACGGAAAATCGGGCGATGCTGGCGCGCAGCCGCTCCGCCAGCTGCGCGAGCTGTTGTGAAGTTGCCGTGAGGTCGGTCATCGAGCCCACCTGCCCCGACGTCGCGGACGCGGCGCCATCGGCGCTCTCGGAGGAGCTGCTCGCGATCGCTGCCACTTGCTGCAGCACCCGGGCGAGCTCGGCCAGTCGGCTCGCCTGGCTGCGCGACACGTCGGCCGTGGCGTTGACGAGATCGCCGATCAACTGGACGCCCTGGTGCAGCTCGAGCAGCGCCCCGTCGGCTTCCCCCGCCACCGCCCCGATATCCCGCACCTGGGACTCGCCCGATTGCATCGCGCGCGCGGCGGCGTCGATCCCGACGCGCAGCTCGGTCACGAGGTCGGCCACTTCGCGCGCGGAGCGCGCGGCCTCCGCGGCGAGGGCGCGCACCTCGTCGGCGACGACCGCGAATCCTTCGCCGTGTTCCTGTGCGCGCGCGGCCTCGATCGCGGCGTTCAGGGCGAGCAGGTGGGTCTGGCGCGCGATGCGCGCGATCGTCTGCGCGAAGCCGCCGATGCGGTCCGACATCCCCGACAGTCCGGCCACGGTGGCCGCCGTGGCGCGGACCTCCTCCGCCACGGTGCGCAGCGTCTGATTGGCGCGCGCCACCCGCTCGCGGCCGCGCTCCGCCGCGGCGACGAGTCGTCGTGCGTCGACCTGCATCATCTCCGCCCGCGTACGCAGCGTGGAGGCCTGATCGGCTGCTTTCGCACTCTCGCCCCGTGCCGCGTCGGCCAGCCCGCGCTGGCTCCCCAGCTCCTGGGCGAGCTGCGCCGCCGTGCCCGTCACGGTTTCGAACGTGGCGTGAATCTGCTGCGCCGATGCGGCGAGCTGTTCGGCGAACGCCGCGACCTCGTCGGCTTCGCGCTGCACCGTCGAAATCGTGGATCCGATACCCTCGAGCATGCGATTGAAGCTCTTCTCCATGAACCCCAGCTCGTCGGACTCTTCGGCCGGAGCGCGGACCGCGAGGAACCCCTGCTCCGCTTCGGCCATGACGCCGCGCGTGCGGCGCACGCGCTCGATCAGCGTCGCCGGAATGCGATTGAGTCCGACCGACACGAGCATGAACGCGACCGTCTCGATGAAGGCCCCGGCATTCAATCCTTCCGTCGCCGGATAGAGGCGGCCGTGCCACCAGCTCGCTCC
The DNA here is from genome assembly GCA_035262825.1 of Gemmatimonadales bacterium. Lineage (GTDB taxonomy): Bacteria > Gemmatimonadota > Gemmatimonadetes > Gemmatimonadales > GWC2-71-9 > DASTHG01. The sequence goes on from DATFSB010000331.1 coordinate 3,954, forward strand.
CAAGTAGGCGAGCGCCGCCATGAGCACGAGGAAATCGCCGACCCCGCGCGTCTGCTCGAACGCATAGGGGAGCACGGCGATGAAGAAGGCCGCCACCAGGCCGCCGTGTCCGAACCAGATCACCAGCGTCGCGACGTAGAAGACGTCGAGCAGCGCCAGGGCGTAGATCAACCACCAGCTGTACCAGTTGCGCTCGTGGATGACGCCGACGAGGACGTTCGCCGCGGCAAACCCGCCGGAGATGAGCACGATCGTCCCGGCTTCAGTCGGCACGATGCCGCCGAGCCGTCCGAGGAACGCCAGCACGGCGCCCACGGCGATGAGGACCCAGCGCCGCGTGTGGCTGCGGGCAAACGTCTCGAAGTCCTTAAGACGCTGCTCGACAGCGGAGTCCTCCCCCCACCCGCGCATGCGCGTCACGAGCGAGGCCCGGCGACCGCCAGCGAGGCCAGGAGCTACGGCTATCGGTTCGAACTCCGTCGGGTCCGACACTACCGGGACCTCGGAGAGAGTGGAAAGGGAATGCTAGGGGGCGGCGAGGAGCGCCGCCAGCGCCCGCTCGGCCGCTCGCGCGCCGAGGCGCCGGAACAACTCGAGCGCGCGTTCGCGCGCGGCGCGCGCCCCTGCCCCGTCGCCCAGCGCGGCGAGCACGTCTCCCAGGTCCCGCTCGATCTCGGCCTGCGTGTCGAGGGACGCCCCCTGAGGGGCCAGCGAGCGCGCCGCTTCGAGCAGCCGTCGCGCCTCGAGGAGGTTTTCCCTGTCGCGGGCGACCGCCGCCTGCAGGCGCCGGACCTCGGCCCGGCCGGCGTCGAATTGGACGGCGTCATATGTCTCCTCGGCGCGCTGCAGCTCGGCGGCGGCGAGATCGGGGTCCCCCAACGCGAGGGTCGCTTCGGCGCGCGCCACGAGGGCGACCGCCAGCAGCGTTGCATCGCCCACCTCGCGCGCCAGGCGCACCGCTTCATCGGCGGCGTCGCGTGCCCGGCGGGCGCTCCCCATGGCGAGCCAGCTGATTTCGAGATTGGTGTGGGTCTCCGCGATGCCGCGCAGGTTTCCCGCCTGTTGATACGCCGCCAACGCCAGCTGGTAGGTCGCCAGTGCCTCCTCGGGATCGCCCCGCAGGTTCTGGAGGATGCCGAGGTTGTTGAAAGCGCGCGCCTCGGCGGCGACGTCACGTAGCGTGCGCGCCAGCTCGAGCGCACGGTGAAAATGTCGCTCGGCCTCGTCGAGCGCGCCGCGTTGCCAGGAGATGGCGCCCTGCAGGTGCACCGAGCGGAGCTCGGTTGCGGTGTCGTGCTGGGCGCGGGCCAGCTCGTATGCGCGGGCCGCCCAGCGGGCGGCCTCGTCCTCCCGCCCCAATCTCCCGAACGCCTCCGCGGCGAGCAGCGCGAGCGGACTGCGCGCTGCGGCGGTGCCGGAGGGCAAGGCGGTGACGCGGTCGACGACTTCGCGGTAGCGGCCCTGTCGCGCCAGCCCCTGGAGCTCCCGGAGCAACGTCGATTCGTCCGCGAGCGGCGGCACCGGCGGCTCGCCTCCTACCACGCCACGGCGTAGTGACTGAACGAGGTGATCGCCGCTTCCAGCTCCTCGAACACCTCTGAATTGGATGCGCCCTGACTCGTCCAGACGGTGTCGGGTGGCTCGCGACGCCAGACATTGAGGTGCGCGCGCGCGACGCTGTCTGACGACGTAACGTGGCCGTCTCTGTCGAAATCATGGTCCGCATAGTTGTACTCGATATGCAACCGAGCGGGATCGGCCGGATTGAACTGGAGCCCTGATGGGGAGAAGACGAAATCGAAAACGTTCGTATCGGGGACTACGACCGTAATGAGGATCGAGTCACCGGCCTGGAAGGAGGAGCCGTCAGGACGCTTCAACAGACTCGCGCCGTGCACCTCGAATTGCAGAAACGCTTCCCCAGTATCCGAGGAATAGCCGCGATAGTACAGCTCCAGCCGTCGGTCCTCACCGACTTTGGCGTAGACACTGGCGCTGTCGGACAGCAGATGATAGGCCGGGTTCTGCACGACGAAATGGAGTTGAGCTGCCGGGACCGGCGTCACGGGCCCGTCGACCGTCGTGCACGCGACCACTGCCGCAAGCGCTGCTAGTCTGGCTTTCCGCATCACAGGTTTGTCCTCTCGGGGTCGACCCCTACCGAGCAAACGTCAGGCCGTCGCAAGCCGTTGATCTGATTGACGATAGAAAGCTGCTCCTGACGCGGCACGATCCAGGTGTCTCAATTCGGCTCAGGTGGCGTCATCGTCGTCCAAGGGTTCCTCAGATCCGCGAAGCAGCCGCTGCAGCCGCGATCGAGAGACTCCCAGGCGGCGAGCGGCCTCGGACCGATTTCCGCGGGTGAGATCGAGCATTGCCTGGGCCGCGGCCCGTTGCAGCTCGGCGAGGGTGGTGGGAAACGGCAGGTCGGTGCCACCAGGTGCCGGGCTGGTGAGGGTGATGAAGCCCTCGAGGTGGAACTCGCCGGGAGGAGACAACAGTAGCGTGCGTTCCACCAGATTACGCAGCTCGCGGATGTTCCCCGGCCACGGGTAGGTCACCAGGGCGCGCCGGGTTTCTGCAGACAGCGGCGGCTCGCTGATTCCGTATTGCGCACAGAGGCGGCGCACGAAATGCTCGGCGAGCAACAGCACGTCGTCCCCGCGGGCGCGCAGCGGCGGCAGCTCCAGGTTCACCACGTTGAGGCGGTAGAACAGGTCTTCGCGGAACCGCTTGGCCTGGACTGCGCGGGTGAGGTCGGAGTTGGTCGCGGCGACGATGCGGACGTCGATGGCGCGGCTGGCGGTGGCGCCGAGACGGCGCACCTCTTTCTGGTCGAGGGCGCGCAGCAGCTTGCTCTGCAGCTCGACAGCCAAGCTGTCGATCTCGTCGAGAAACAGCGTGCCGCCCTCTGCCACCTCGAACAGACCGGGCTTGGCGGTCTTGGCATCCGTGAAGGCGCCGCGCTCGTGTCCGAACAGCTCGCTCTCGAGCAGAGTCGCCGGGAGGGCGGCGCAATTCAGCTCGACGAAGGGAGCGGTGGCGCGGCGCCCGCCGTAGTGCAGCGCCCGGGCCAGCAGCTCTTTTCCCGTGCCGGTTTCTCCCGTGATCAGGACCGTGGCGTCGGCGAACGGTAGGGTCCGCGCGGCGCGCTCCAGCGTGGCGCGCAGCGCGGCGCTGGTACCCACGATCTCCCGGAACGCATGCGCCTGACCCTCGAGAGTGGCGAGGGCCTGACGGTCACGGGCGGCACGGCGGCGCTCCAGCGCCGTGCGCAGCGCGCCGCGCAACGCGTCGCGGTCATCGGGGAGAGCGAAATAATCGGAAGCGCCCGCCGCCAGCACTTGTGCAGCGACGCGATGGGAGAGACTCGCCCCCGCGACCAGCAGGGGAGTGTCCCTGCGCGGCCCGAGGCGTTCGATCAGCGCTCCGGCCTCGGCTTCGACGCCTCCCGCCGCCACGACGATGGCGATCGGATCTGCGGGGAGCGCCGGCTCGTTTGCCCCGCGCGTGACCAGCGCAACGCCCAGCTCGTCGGCCAGGAGGGGCCACAATTCTCCGAACGAGTTGCTCAGCGCGAGGACGACCAGCGTGCCCAGGCCGGGTGCCGGCGGATTCTCCACCACTACACGCGCAGCTCCGAGGCGAGAACGAGCGCGGTCGCCGGGACGCCGGCGGCGGCTGCGATCGCTTCCCGACCGCCCTCCTCGCGGTCGACGACCGCGAGCACGCCGAGCACCTGCCCACCCGCCTCGCGGACCTGGGCCACCGCCGCGAGCGCGGAATGCCCCGTAGTGATCACGTCCTCGACCACGACGACCGCGTCGCCCGCGGCGAGACACCCCTCGATACGGCGCCCGAGCCCGTGGCCTTTGGCTTCCTTGCGTACGGTGAACGCGTCGATGGTGCGGCCGGCAGCTCGCGCGGCATGAGCGATCGCATAGGCGACCGGGTCAGCGCCGAGGGTCAAACCGCCTACGGTCTGAGGTGCCCAGCCTTGCTGATCGAGTGCGGCGAGCCCGAGCCGACCGATGAGCAGTTGGCCTTCGCCGGACATCGTGGTGCGGCGGGCGTCGACGTAGTAGCTGGATTTGCGACCGGATGCGAGCACGAAATCGCCGCGGCTGACGGAGCGCTCGAGCAGCAGGGAGATGAGGCGGGAAGTTTCAGTTGAACGGCTAGTAGTAGTCATTGCTACTACTATTCACTGCCCGCCGATGAACCGGCGAATCGTGCCCAACAACCCCGCCGCAGCGGGCTCATCGCCGCCCTCCACACCGGCCACGAATTCGCGCGCGAAATCGGTTACCGAGGGTTGCCGTTTGGCGGGGTCCCGGCTCAGCCCTTTCATGACCGCCGCTTCCAGCGCCGGCCGGAATTTCTTGCCGGGCGCCGCCTGATTGAGGGGCAGAGGATCCTGCTGCAGCAGCTGCTGGAACAGCTCGCGCGGATTACGGCCGCTGAACGGGTGCCGCCCCGTGAGCATGTAGTAGGCGATGGTGGCGAGACTGTAGATGTCGGCGCGGGCGTCGACCAGCTCACCGGAGAGCGCCTCGGGGGCGACGTACTGCAGCGTGCCGACGAAGAACCCGGTGCGCGTCAGCCGCTCCTCCGGCGGCAGCTCCGCATCGCGGGCGATCCCGAAGTCGAGCAACTTTGTGATCCCGGTTTTCGGATCGGAGACGATGTTCTCGGGCTTCAGATCGCGGTGAATGATGCCGACCTGGTGCGCCGCGGCGAGCGCCGCGGCGAGCTGCGCCACGATCACGGCGACGTCCGCCGGAGCGACAGGTGCATTCTGGTGTAGGAAATCGGCGAGGGATTGACCGCCTGCCCACTCCAGGGCGAGGTAATACAGGCCGTCGGCTTCTCCATAATCGTACGTACGCACCACGCCGCCGTGCTGCACCCGGGCTCCGTAGCTCGCTTCGCGCAG
>DATFSB010000332.1:0-2391 GCA_035262825.1 Gemmatimonadales bacterium
CTGCGCGAAGCGAGCTACGGAGCCCGGGTGCAGCACGGCGGCGTGGTGCGTACGTACGATTATGGAGAAGCCGACGGCCTGTATTACCTCGCCCTGGAGTGGGCAGGCGGTCAATCCCTCGCCGATTTCCTACACCAGAATACACCCGTCGCTCCGGCGGACGCCGCGGTCATCGTGGCGCAGCTCGCCGCGGCGCTCGCCGCGGCCCATCAGGTCGGCATCATCCACCGCGACCTGAAGCCCGAGAACATCGTCTACGATCCGAAAACCAGGATCACAAAGCTGCTCGACTTCGGGATCGCTCGGGATGCGGAGCTGCCGCCGGAGGAGCGGCTGACGCGCACCGGATTCTTCGTCGGCACGTTGCAGTACGTGGCCCCCGAAGCGCTCTCCGGTGAGCTGGTGGATGCGCGCGCCGACATCTACAGTCTCGCGACCATCGCCTATTACATGCTCACCGGACGACACCCGTTCAGCGGCCGTAATCCGCGCGAGCTGTTCCAGCAGCTGCTGCAGCAGGATCCTCTGCCCCTCAACCAGGCGGTCCCCGGGAAGAAATTCCGGCCGGCGCTCGAGGCGGCGGTCATGAAAGGGCTGAGTCGGGACCCCGCCAAACGACAACCCTCCGTGACCGATTTTGCCCGCGAATTCGCGACCGGCGTGGAGGGTGGTGATGAACCCGCTGCGGCGGGGTTGTTGGGCACGATTCGCCGGTTTATCGGCGGGCCGTGAATAGTAGTAGCAATGACTACTACTAGCCGTTCAACGGAAGCTTCCCGTCTCATCTCCCTGTTGCTCGAACGCTCCGTTACGCGCGGCGATTTCGTGCTCGCATCGGGTCGCAAATCCAGCTACTACATCGATGCCCGCCGCACCACCATGTCCGGTGAAGGCCAGCTGCTCATCGGACGGCTGGGGCTCACCGCACTCGATCAGCAAAGCTGGGCGCCTCAGGCCGTAGGCGGTTTGACCCTCGGCGCAGACCCGGTCGCCTATGCGATCGCCCATGCCGCGCGAGCTGCCGGCCGGACCATCGACGCGTTCACCGTACGGAAGGAAGCCAAAGGCCACGGGCTCGGGCGCCGCATCGAGGGGTGTCTCGCGGCGGGCGACGCGGTCGTGGTGGTCGAGGACGTGATCACGACCGGTCATTCCGCCCTCGAGGCGGTGGCCCAGGTCCGCCAGGCGGGTGGACAGGTGCTCGGCGTCCTCGCGGTCGTCGACCGCGAGGAGGGCGGCCGGGAAGCGATCGCTGCCGCCGCAGGCGTCCCGGCGACCGCCCTCGTTCTCGCCTCGGAGCTGCGCGTGTAGTGGCTGAGAATCCGCCGGCACCCGGCCTGGGCACGCTCGTCGTCCTCGCGCTGAGCGACTCGTTCGGAGAATTGTGGCCCCTGCTGGCCGACGAGCTGGGAGTTCCGCTGGTGGCGCGCGGGGCAAACGAGGCGGCGCTCCCCGCAGATCCCATCGCCGTCGTCGTGGCGGCGGGAGGCGTGGAAGCCGAGGCCGGAGCGCTGATCGATCGCCTCGGGCCGCGCCGGGACGCTCCCCTGCTGGTCGCGGGGGCGAGTCTTTCCCATCGCGTCGCCGCACAGGTGCTGGCGGCGGGCGCTTCCGATTATTTCGCTCTCCCCGATGACCGCGACGCGTTGCGGGGCGCGCTCCGCACGGCGCTGGACCGCCGCCGCGCCGCCCGTGACCGTCAGGCTCTCGCCACCCTCGAGGGCCAGGCGCACGCGTTCCGGGAAATCGTGGGTACCAGTGCCGCGTTGCGCGCCACGCTGGAGCGCGCCGCGCGGACCCTTTCCTTCGCCGACACCACCGTCCTCATCACGGGTGAGACCGGCACCGGAAAAGAGCTGCTCGCCCGGGCGTTGCACTACGGGGGGCGGCGCGCCACCGCTCCCTTCGTCGAGCTGAATTGCGCCGCCCTCCCGGCGACGTTGCTCGAGAGCGAGCTGTTCGGACACGAGCGCGGCGCCTTCACCGATGCAAAGACCGCCAAGCCCGGCCTGTTCGAGGTGGCGGAGGGCGGCACGCTGTTTCTCGACGAGATCGACAGCTTGGCTGTCGAGCTGCAGAGCAAGCTGCTGCGAGCCCTCGACCAGAAAGAGGTGCGCCGTCTCGGCGCCACCGCCAGCCGCGCTATCGACGTCCGCATCGTCGCCGCGACCAACGCCGACCTCACCCGCGTAGTCCAGGCCAGGCGGTTCCGCGAAGACCTGTTCTACCGCCTCAACGTAGTGACCCTGGAGCTGCCGCCCCTGCGTGCCCGCGGGGACGACGTGCTGTTGCTCGCCGATCATTTCGTGCGCCGCCTCTGCGCGCAATACGGGATCACCGAGCCGCCGCTGTCGGCAGAAACCCGGCGCGCCCTGGTGAGCTACCCATGGC
>DATFSB010000333.1:0-2277 GCA_035262825.1 Gemmatimonadales bacterium
CATCGCGTACACGATGCTGGGATCGCTCGGCGCGATCGCGAGATTCGCCTCGATCTGGTCGGGAAGGCCGTCGGTGAGGTGGGTCCACGTCGTGCCGCCGTCGGTCGATTTGAAGATGCCGTTGCCCGGCGCGCCGAAGTCGTCCCCTTCGCGGAAGCTCTGTTGCTGCTGCCAGAGACCCGCATAGACGGTGTTGGGATCCGAGGGATCGATCACGACGTCGTTGGCGCTCGTGTACTCGTCCTTGTAGAGCACCTTCTCGAACGTCTTGCCGCCGTCCAGCGAGCGGAACACGCCGCGCTCGGCGTTGGGGCCGTAGGGATGACCCAGCGCCGCCACAAACAGTCGATCGGCGTTCGTGGGATCGACGGCGATATTCGCGATCATCGCCGTCTGGCGGAGACCGAGGTGGGTCCACGTCCTGCCGGCGTCGGTCGACTTGTAGACGCCGTCGCCGGTGGCGAGGTCGGGGCGGATGATCCCGGCGCCGCTTCCGACGTAGATGATGTCGGGGTTCGAGGGCGCCACGGCGATCGCCCCGATCGAGCCCGTCGGCTGGTCGTCGAACAGCGGCACCCACGTCGAGCCGTAGTCGGTCGAGCGCCACACCCCGCCGTTGTCGAAGCCGGCGTAGAAGACATTGGGCTGCGTGGGGACGCCCGCGAGGGCACGGGCGCGGCCCGCGCGCAGGGGGCCGATCGAGCGCCAGTGCATCTCGCCGTAAAGCATCGGGGACTGGGCGGCGGCGCTGGAGCAGAGTCCCACGAGGGAGAGTGCGGTTAGTGAGAACGTGGGATAAGGATTACGCACGGGGCTGTCTCCTTTGGCGACACCCTGAAGGGTGTGCCTCAAATCGTCGACACCCTAAAGGGTGCGCCTTACAAAGACACTGCGCTGTAGCGCAGTGATTCTCCAGGCACACGCTGCAGCGTGTCGCCTCCGGGCTAAGAACTGAGAATCCGATCGATCGCCGCGAGCTCCTCAGTCGAGAATCTCAGGTTCGCAAGCGCCGCGACCGCGTCCTCGATGTGCCGCGGTTTACTCGCGCCGATGATCGCCGACGTCATCCCCGCATGCCGCAGCGTCCAGACCAGGGCCATCTGGGCGAGGGTCTGGCCGCGCGCCTTGGCGACGTCGTTCAGCTTGAGGACTTTCTTGCGCACCGCTTCCGTCACCTGCTCTTTCTGCAGATAGCCGTGCGGCTTCGCGGCGCGCGATCCTTTGGGGATCCCCTTGAAGTAGCGGTCGGTGAGCAAGCCTTGCGCGAGCGGCGAGAAGCAGATGCACCCCACGCCGAGCGCGGCGAGTGTGGCGAGCAGCCCGTCCTCCGGGTCGCGCACCAGCATGCTGTATTTGGGTTGATGAATGAGGCAGCGGGTCCCCATCGATCCCAGGAGCTTGACGGCGCGGCGGGTCTCTTCGGGATCGTACGCCGAGATTCCGACGTACAGCGCCCGCCCCGAGCGCACCACGTGGTCCAGGGCGCCCATCGTCTCTTCCAGCGGGGTGTTGGGGTCGGGGCGGTGATGGTAGAAGAGGTCGACGTAGTCGAGCCCCATCCGTTTCAGACTCTGGTCGAGACTGGCGATCAGGTACTTGCGAGAGCCCCAGTTGCCGTAGGGCCCCGGCCACATGTCCCACCCCGCCTTGCTCGAGATGAACAGCTCGTCGCGGAGGCCTGCGAAGTCGCGTTTGAGAATCCTCCCGAAGTTCTTCTCGGCCGATCCCGGCGGCGGGCCGTAGTTGTTGGCGAGGTCGAAATGGGTGATGCCGAGGTCGAAGGCGCGGCGGATCGATGTCCGGGAGGTTTCGAAAGAGTCCACGTCACCGAAGTTGTGCCACAGTCCGAGGGAGACGAGCGGCAGCATTACGCCGCTCGCTCCGGAGCGGCGGTAGGTCATCTGTTCATACCGGCTCATCGTTCGTCCTCACCCCCTGACCCCCTCTCCCTTCGGGAGAGGGGGAACTTGGGACTAGAGTATCACGGATCAGTTGGTGCGCGCGAATGGCCACGTTCCGGTCCGGGATGACCAGAGGAGGAAGCCGACGACGCCGAGCACCGTCGCCCCGAATCCGAACAGGAGAACCCTGGGCTCGGTCGTCACGAATACGAAGAGCCAGCCGATCAACGCCAGCAGCAGCGGCAGCGGATAGAGCCAGATGCGATAGGGACGCGGCATGTCGGGCCGGTTGCGCCGCAGCAGGACGACGGCGGCGATCTGACCGACGAACTGGATCAGGATCCGGGTTGCGAGCAGCGCCGCGATCACGGTGCCC
>DATFSB010000334.1:0-6798 GCA_035262825.1 Gemmatimonadales bacterium
AGAGACCGCCACCACCGACGAAATCAAGAAAGCATTTCGCCGGCTGGCGAAGCAGTACCATCCCGACCGCAACCCCAACAATCCCCAGGCGGCCGATCGCTTCAAGGAGATCAACGAGGCGCACGACGTCCTGAGCGACGAGGACAAGCGCAAGAAGTACGTCATGCTGCGCAAGTACGGCGCGTTCACCGGAGGCGGGCGGATGGGCGGACGGGCGGATGGGCGGACTGGTTATTCGCCGCCGTCGGGCGCCGGTGGCGAAGAGTTCGACATGTCCGACCTGTCCGGCTTCGGCGGACTGGGCGACCTCTTCTCGTCGATCTTCGGCCGCCGCAAGGAAGAGGAAATCGACGACACCGTCGAAACGGTGCTGGCGATTCCGTTCCGCATCGCGGCGTTGGGCGGGAAGATTCCCATCAACCTCCCGATGACGGAGGTCTGCCCGACGTGCGGCGGCAAGGGCGCCGCTCCCGGTGCCACGATCTCGCAGTGCCCCGAGTGCAAAGGCCGGGGTACGATTTCCTTCGGGCAGGGCAGCTTCGCCGTGAACCGGCCGTGCCCGGTGTGCCGCGGCAAAGGCAAGGTGCCGAGCCAGGCGTGCCCGACGTGCAAAGGATCCGGCGACGTGCAGGTGCAGAAGCGGATCATGGTGACGGTGCCCCCCGGCACCGAAGACGGCATGCGCATGCGGCTCAAGGGCCAGGGCGCGAAGGGGAAGGGCGACCTGGTGATCCAGTTCCAGGTCGAGCCCGACCACTTCTTCCGCCGCGAGGGCGCGGATATCGTCTCCACCGTGCCGATCAACATCGCCCAGGCGATGCTCGGCTCGCGCATCAAGGTGCGCACCATCGACGGCAAGCACGTGGTGTTGAAGATTCCGGCAGGGACGCAGAACGGGCAGAAGTTCCGCATCTCGGGACAGGGGATCGAGAAGAACGGGAAGCGCGGCGATCAGTACGTCGAGGTGAGGATCGAGCTCCCCGAGAAGCTCACCCCCGAGCAGGAAGAAGCGGCGAAATCGTTCGCGGAGAAGGCCGGCCTGAAATACTGAGCGGCACGGAGGTCGGGATGGTTCGCAGTCTCGCTGGCATCATTCTCGGCTTTTTCACGATCGTCATCCTCGTGCTGGTCACGACGCCGATCGCGGTGAAGCTGTTGCTCAAGGACCCCGCGGGCCGCCCCACGGCGCCCTATCTCATCGCCAATCTGCTGTTCGGGCTCGGCTCCGCCGCCGCCGGCGGCTGGGTCGCGGGCGCCGTCGCCGGCCGGGCGCCGCTGCTGCACGCCGGCATCCTGGGCGGCATGATCCTGCTGCTCGGTCTCTGGACCGCGGCCCAGGGCGGCGCCGCGCGCGCCGGCCAGCCGCTCTGGTATGGGTGGACGCTTCCCTTCGTGGGCGCTGTGGGTGCGGTGTTAGGGGGAGCCTGGTAAGAGTCAAAAGCAAATGTCGAATGTCGAATATCGAATATCGAATGACGAAATGAAGACACTTCGACATTGGAAATTCGATATTGGACATTCGACATTTGTCTTACCGGTCTCTCAATCGCTGCACCGTCCCCAGGACGGGCAGGTACCACCGCGGCACGGCCTTGAATTTCAGCGTCTGGAAGGGCGAAATGTCCTCGCCGCGGCCGAGCACGTTCTGGGCGACCCGCGATCCCAGATACAGCGCCAGCGCGACGCCGTAGCCGTTGCAGCCGAGCGCGAAGTGGACTCCGTCCTTTCCTCCGGCGTGCGGCAGGCGGTCGCGCGTCATGGCGACCGCGCCCCACCAGATGTAGTCCACGTCGGTGCCGAGCAGCCGCGGGAAGTGCGTGCACATCGAGTCGCTCAGTCCCTTCAACCGCTCGGGCAGCGTGGTGCGGCGGAACGGCGCCTCGCAGCCGAAGATCATGCGCGTATCGGCGCTGAGCCGGAACCACGTCATCGGGTCGCGCGTGTCCGTCACCACGCGGTCCCGGCGCATCAGCGTGCGCTCGACGTGCTGTCCCAGCGGCGCCGTCGTGATCATCGTGCTGGAATGGAAATAGATGCGCCGCCGCAGCCCGGCGACGACGGGGTCGCCCGAGCCGCCCGTGGCGACGACCACCTCCTTGGCGCCGAGCGTGCCGCGCGAGGTGCGCACCGTGAAGCGATCCGCCTCGCGCTGCAGCGACTCGACCTCGACGCCCTCCACCAGCGCCGCGCCGGCGCGCTGCGCCGCGACGGCGAGGCTCCAGTACAGCTGCGCGGGATTGAGGCTGCCCGCGATCGGATCGAGCAGCGCGCCGAAATAGGGAACGCTCGCGCCCAGCTCGGAATCGAGTCGGTTGCCCGGCACGAGCGCGGTCTCGTGGCGCATCACCTTGGCGAAGGCCTCGGCGTCGCGCTCCAGCTCGGCGTAGTCCTTCGGCTTGGCGGCGAGCCGCAGGTGGCCGCACAGCCGGTAATCACAGGGGAGCGCCGGGCTCTCGCCGGTGGCGAGCTCCTCCAGCTCGAAGATGGCGCCGCGGGAGGCGTCGAACAGCTCGCGGGCGTGCACGGCGCCGAGCGACGCGACGAGCGAGTACGCACCACGACGGAACCCCGGCAGCACGATGCCGGCGTTGCGCGTCGAAGCCCCGGCGCCGAGCGGGCCGCGCTCGATCACCGTGACCTGGGCGCCACCCTTGGCGAGCACGCGCGCCGCCGCGAGCCCCGTGTAGCCGCCCCCGATCACGACGACGTCGGTGCGCTGCGGCAGCTCGGCGCGTCCCAGCGCCTCGGGGCGGGGCGACACCTCGAGCCAGTAGGGGCGCTCTTGCACGCTACAGCTCCTTCACCATTGCCATCGCGCTGGCGGGGCAGGCGCGCGTAAACTCGATCGACTGCCGCACGGCGGGAGCCACCTGGTCGCGGGGGATAGGGCGAAAGCCGAAGCGCGGGAAGAATCCCGCGGCGGTTTCCGTTAGCAAGTAGAGTGCCCGAATCCCGCGGGCCTCGGCCAGCCGGATCGCCGCCTCCGTCAGGCGCATCCCGAGAGCTTTCCCGCGGTGTGGCTCCGCCACGGCAACCGAGCGCAGGAGACCCGCCCCGTCGTATGGCTCGATCGCCGCACAGCCGACGACGCCGGTCGATGAGGCGGCGGTCGATGAGTCGGCGGTCGAAGAGGCGGCGGTCGATGAGGCGGCGGTCGATGAGACGGCGGTCGGAGAGGCGGCGGTCGATGAGGCGGCGGTCGGAGAGACGGCGGTCGGCCCTACCCGGGCAACGAGCGTCGTCGGCAGGTGGTCGGCCAATCCCGCGTCTGGGAGGCCGTGCGATGCCAGCAGCGCGAGGATGGCGGCGAGATCCGAAGCCTGGGCGGGCTCAATGACAGGTGCCATACGGTAAATCTAGAGCGATCGGCTCCGACCGCCCGACCGCCGCAGTATCGACCGCCGGTTCTCCGACCGCCGCAGTACCGACCGCCGGTTTTCCGTCCGCCGCCTAGTCTTTCAGCACCGGCGCGAGATCTCGAAACGTCTTCACCGCCTCTTCTCCGATGACCGGCCGCACGTACTCCAGCACGATGCGGCCCAGCAGCGGCATGTCTTCGTGCTTAATTCCGGCGGTGAGAAGGGCGCGCGCCAGCCCCGAGGGACCGGTGGGCCCCGGCATCTCCCCCGTGCGCGCGGCGCTCATCAGCGCCCGTCCCATGTAGCTCTCGGCGTCGGGCAGCGAAGCCTTCACCCGCTCGAACACCTCGCGCGGCAGGATCATGCGCAGCGCGTTGAAGATTGCCCCCACGCCGCGCTCCGCGTTGGCGACGGGGATCTCGAGGTTGGCCGCTACGTGGTGCGCGAGATCCATGGGGGGGACAAATATACGGTGAGGGTGGTGGGGGTTGATGCAGGACGAGTGGTCGGTGGTCGGTGGCCGGTGGTCAGTGGTTTCCACCGGCCACCGGTCACTGACCACCGGCCACTCGAATCAGGCCGGCGAATCCGCAGCCGGCTCGCTGATGGGAACCGGCGCAGCGCTCCGTTTCCTCACCCGCCGCCTTTCCAGCCAGATCCCGAGCGACGCCACGAGCGCCGCGCCCACGCCCGTCCCCATCGTCTGGAACCACAGCTGGTACTGCACCAGCATCCGTCCGCACTTGGCGGAGAACAGCGGCCCCACCATGCTGCCGCACGACGGCTGCTGATTGATGAACACCCATCCCGCGCCGATGCCGATGGCGAGCGGGAGAAACGCGAACACGATGTGTCGCGCGACAATTCTGATCATCTAAGCCTCCAAGGCCCGAGGGCCGACACGCTAAAGCGTGGGCCTCGAACAGCACTGTGCGAAAGCACAGTGTCTTATCAGGCGCACTGTTTCGAGTGTCGAGCTAGCGACCTCTGCTGATGCGCCATCGGTCTATCTCCCGTCCGTCTCTCATCACATGGTAGTCATCGAAGCAGGCGACGGTGAGACAGGAATGGTTCGGCACGATCTCGATCCGGTCGCCGACTTTGAGCTCGCGCAGCGCCCGCCGCGAGCCGCGCACCACGCCGTGCTCCTGCGACAGCGAGGCGACGTGCAGGGCGTGGTGCCCGCGGACGTCGCCGAACGAGGGTGCCAGGTCGAGGTGCGTGGGGCCCGGGTCCTTCGACAGCGCCAGGGCGCCGGCGTCGATCACCAGGTGGTCGGCCCCCGGCTGGTGCGACACCACGCTCGCCAGCACCGTGACCCCGACGTCCTGCGGCTCGCAGCACCCGATCAGCACCATGGTGCGGTCGTAGAATACATAGTTGCCGGGACGCGCCTCTGTGACCCCCGTCAAGTCCCGCACGGCCGACATGGCGGGCGTCGACCCCACGCTGATGGCGCGGGGCTCGATCCCCGCCTCGCCGAGGCGCTCCGCGAATTGCACCATCACGAGGCGCTCCTCCTCGGCCACCGCCGCCGCTTCGTCTTTGTCGTGCGTCTTGTACGCGTGCCCCGAATGCGTGAGGATGCCGTCGAACACGAGGCCATCCTCGCGCGCCAGCTCGCGCGCCACGCGGATCGCGTAGGGGGAAGTGGGATCGACGCCGGCGCGATGCGTGCCGCAGTCGACCTTGAGCCACACGTGCAGCCCCGATCCGCCCAGCGCCTGCGCCGTCTCGAGGTCGTCGGTGATCACCCGCAACGTGACGCCGGGGCGCGCGGCGATGCGCTGCGCGTGCACGATGTGCGTCGCATCGATCGGGAACGCCCAGGTGATGTCCTGCACCCCGGCGTCGGCGAATGCTTCCGCTTCGGCGAGCGTCGCGACGGTGAGCCCCACGGCGCCGTGCGCGATCTGGCGCTTGCCCAGCTCGGGACACTTGTGCGTCTTGGCGTGCGGCCGCAGCCGTACCCCGAGCTGCTTCGCGCGGGCGGCCATACGCTCCAGGTTGCGCTCGACGACGTAGAGGTCGAGGAGCAGGGCGGGGGTTTCGATGTCTTTGAGGGCCCCGGTGCCCATGGACAGAGACGTCACTCAAACCCCTTCGGGTCGACACTCTAAAGAGTGCGCCCCGCAAGTCATTGTGCTATAGCACAGCGCAGTTTGGGGCGCACGCTTCAGCGTGTCGACCATCGTGAGATTGATGACTCGTTGAACCTCTAGGTGCATGTTCGCTCGGACTCCACTTGGCGGATGGCTTGGCTGCCCATCAACTCTTCTTCCATCTCACCTGGAGCACGTTTGAGCGCCGACCGATGATCGACGCCCCGACTCGTGG
Source organism: Gemmatimonadales bacterium (assembly GCA_035262825.1). GTDB lineage: Bacteria > Gemmatimonadota > Gemmatimonadetes > Gemmatimonadales > GWC2-71-9 > DASTHG01. Next base: position 5,697 of record DATFSB010000334.1, read on the forward strand.
TTTCCTTGATGGCTTTCTGCGACGCACCGCGATCCGAGAACGGGTGGAGGTCATCGAACTGGCCATACTCGCGACCCATATTCATATCGTGATCCGGACCACTCCTCGTATCGACTTGTCACGTCTCGTGCAAATGATGAAAGGCGGCAGCAGTTATGCCGGGAGCAGGGTGCCCGGCAACAAGCTCGGCTTGCGCTGGAATCGCGAATACTCCGCCACGTCAGTCAGCCCTCGCATCCTCCCCGAGGCCGTTCTGTATCTCCGGAAACAGAACGACCGTCATCCGATGGAACGGATTTCCTAGTCAATCCGAAACCCCTGTGCGTAAGCACAGTGTAGTTCAAGGCGCACGCTTCAGCGTGTCAGCCTCGAGAATCACTGTGCGAGAGCACACTACTTCACCACATGCCATTCCGTCTGCCGTCTCAGTATCCAATGCATCGCCCCATCCGCGCCCAGCTCCGCGTCTTCCTCCTGCGCCGAGATCACTGGCTGGTCGTGCCACTCCGGCACCGGCGTCGTCGCCTGCAGCTCGATCGCGAACCAGGTGTTCGTGTGTAGCGCCACATCGCCGCGGCCGGGGACGCCTTCCTGGTGGTCCCACAGGCCGATCAGCGGACCGGCGCCGTGACCGCGGTCCCCGATCGGGTGCGTGTAGATCGTGCCGTTGATCCCCGCCGCCTTCATCGTTGCCTGCGCCGCCGCCAGCACTTCGTTGCCGCTGCGTCCCGGCTTCATCTCTCGGAGCAGCAGGTCCTGCAGTTTGTTCGAGTTGGCGAGCGCCCGGACCAGTCCGGCCGGCACCGTCTTTTCCCCGTCGTTCAGCACGTAGCCCATGTGCTGCGTGTCGGTGTTCAGGCCCATCGCGCTGATGCCGAAATCGCAGTGCAGCACGTCGCCCTTCTGGATCACGACAACGCCTGAGTCCGACAGGTCGAACCCGCGGCGCTGCACGTCGACGTCGGTCTGAAACCAGGTGCCGAAGCCGAGGTCGTTGACGCGTTGCCGCATCCACCATTCGACGTCGTTGGTCCGTGTCTTCCCCGGAGTGATCACGACGTTGGAAAACGCGGTGTCGATGATCCCCCACACGACCTGCATC
>DATFSB010000335.1:0-2466 GCA_035262825.1 Gemmatimonadales bacterium
GTGATGGTGATGCCGCGCTCCTGCTCCTGCTCCATCCAGTCCATCGTGGCCGTACCATCGTGCACCTCACCCAGCTTGTAGGTGCGGCCCGTGTAGTACAGGATACGTTCGGTCGTAGTCGTTTTCCCGGCATCGATGTGCGCCATGATGCCGATGTTGCGAATGCGATCGAGCGGTGTCGTCCGTGCCATGCGCTCCTCTATGCAGCAAAAACGCGGGGCGACCGTGACGCCCACGAGTGGGCCGGTCTCGCTCCGCCATCATCGGGAGGCCGGAGCCTCCTCGATGCGGTTCGGTTGTCGCGCTACGCTACCAGCGGTAGTGCGCAAACGCCCGGTTGGCTTCCGCCATCCGGTGCGTGTCTTCCTTTTTCTTGATCGACTCACCCTCGCCCTTCGAGGCGAGGATCAACTCGGCCGCCAGGCGCTCCGACATGTCCTTCTCGCGCCGCGCCCGGGTATAGTGAATGATCCAGCGCATACCGAGCGCCGTACGCCGCTCCGGCCGCACTTCCACCGGGACCTGGTACGTAGCGCCGCCGACGCGCCGCGACTTCACCTCGAGCGCCGGCTTCACGTTCGACAACGCCTGCTTGAACACGTTCACGCCCGGCTGTCCGGTGCGCTGCTCGATCAGGTCCATCGCCGAGTAAAACACCCGCTCGGCCAGCGACTTCTTGCCCCGCTCCATCAGGTTGTTCACGAACTTGGAGACGGTCTGGCTGTCGTAGCGCGGATCGGCCGGCACGGGCCGACGCACCGCCTTCTTGCGACGGCTCACTTCCCGGCCTCCTTGGGCCGCTTGGCGCCGTACTTCGAGCGCGACTGCTTGCGCTCGTTCACCCCGGCCGCGTCGAGCGTGCCGCGGATGATGTGATAGCGCACGCCGGGCAGATCCTTTACACGGCCGCCGCGAATCATCACGATCGAATGCTCCTGCAGGTTATGCCCTTCGCCCGGGATATACGCCGTCACTTCGAAGCCGTTGGTCAGCCGCACGCGCGCCACTTTGCGCAGCGCCGAGTTCGGCTTCTTCGGCGTCGTGGTGTAGACCCGCGTGCACACCCCGCGCTTCTGGGGATTACCCCGCAGGGCCGGCGCCTTTTCCTTCTTCTCGACGTCGCGGCGCCCGCGCCGGACGAGCTGATTAATGGTCGGCATTACCCCTCAAAACCCCGGTTCGCAAAAAGTCGGGAAACAGACTTACAAGCTAACTGGGGACTTCGAGTTAGGTCAACCCCGGGGAGCGCCAAAAAACCTGGCGCCTAACCCCTGTAGTCGCGCAGCCGAATCGTCGTCTCCAGTTCGGCAAGTTCGCGGTGGCTCGTATCGTGCCGCTTCCATCCGCTCGAGCAACCTCGGCGCCCGGGATCATTCGCGCGAAATGGCTCTTTTGTACTCCGTCAACAACCTTAAAACTTGACTTCCAACCCCTGGCCGGGGTAGCTACCAAACATGCAGCACCACTGCATGCGGGCCTGCCCTTGTAGCCTCGAACGTCCCAGCCATTCCCGGACGGGTCCTCACACGCGCTGATAGCATTCGCTCTGGTCCACCTTCACGCGGCCGCCGTCTCCGGGATCCCCGAGACCGCGGCCGCGATCGTTTTTCAGAGAGGAAGGAGCCGCCCATGGCACAGACCGTACTCCCGATAACCGAGATCGCCGCGCGTGGCTACGCGCACCCCGAGGTGCTCGTCTCGACCCAGTGGGTCGCCGACCACCTCACCGACCCGAACGTCCGCCTGGTCGAGTCGAACGAGGACATCCTGCTGTACGAGACGGGGCACATCCCGGGCGCCGTGAAGATCGACTGGGTCGCCGACTTGAACGACCCCCTGATCCGCGACTACGTCGACCGCTCCCGCTTCGAGCAGCTGCTGCGGGCCAAGGGGATCAACCAGGACACGACGGTCGTTTTCTACGGCGACAAGAACAACTGGTGGGCGACCTACGCCTTCTGGGTGTTCAAGCTGTTCGGCGTCGACCATCTGAAGGTGATGGACGGCGGCCGCCTGCGCTGGGCGGAAGAGGGCCGTCCCTTCGAGACCACCGCCGTCCGCCCCGCGCCCGGCACCATCACCGTACGGGAGCGGGACGACTCCCGCATCCGCGCCTTCCGCGACCGGGTGCAGAGCCACGTCGAGCGCCACAAGCCGCTGGTCGACGTGCGCAGCCCCGAGGAATACCGCGGGGAGCGGCTCCACATGCCCGAATATCCGAACGAAGGCGCGGTGCGCGGCGGGCACATCCCGGGCGCCCGCAGCATCCCCTGGGGCCGGGCGATCAACCCCGACACACACACCTTCAGGCCGGCGGACGAGCTACGCACGATCTACCAGCACGAGAACGGCCTGCCCCGGGATGACGAGACGATCGTCTACTGCCGCATCGGCGAACGCTCGTCGCACACCTGGTTCGCGCTGACGTACCTGCTCGGCTACAACCGCGTGCGCAACTACGACGGT
>DATFSB010000336.1:0-2948 GCA_035262825.1 Gemmatimonadales bacterium
CTGGAGCGCGTCACGCGGCGCTACACGTCGGGGATCATCGAGACGCTGGGGCCCGATTCCGACGTCCCGGCGCCGGACGTGAACACCAACGAGCGCATCATGGCGTGGATCATGGATACCTATTCCATGCACAAGCGCCACACCGTGACGGCGGTCGTCACCGGCAAGCCCGTCGAGATGGGCGGCTCGCTCGGCCGCCGCGAGGCGACGGGTCGCGGTTGCATGTTCGTGACGCGTGAAGCCCTGGCCAAGATCGGTCTGCCGATGCAACAGGCGCGGGTTGCGGTCCAGGGGTTCGGCAACGTCGGCTCACTCGCCGCCGATTTCCTGGCGAAGGAAGGAGCGACGATCGTCGCCGTGTCGGACAAGTCGGGCGGGCTCGTGAACCCGAAGGGGTTGGACGTCGCGGATCTGCTCGCGTGGGCGCGGGAGCACCGGCAGCTGGCAGGCTATCCGCTGGCGGAGAGGATCTCCAACGACGAGCTGTTGACGATCGACTGCGACGTGCTGCTTCCGGCGGCGCTCGAGAACGTCATCACCAGCAAGAACGCCCGGAAGGTCAAAGCCAAGGTGATCTGCGAGGGGGCCAATGGGCCGACCACCGCCGGCGCCGACAAGATCCTCGAAGAGAAGGGAGTCTTCGTCATCCCCGACATCCTGGCCAACGCCGGTGGAGTGACGGTCAGCTACTTCGAGTGGGTGCAGGACCGCGGCGGATACTTCTGGGACGAGGACACCGTCAACAAGCGTCTGGAAACGATCGTGACGCGGTCGTTCCGGGAGGTCGTGGGACTGTCGGAGCGCCACAAGGTGAACACGCGCATCGCGGCGTACATGCTGGCGATCGACCGCGTAGCGACCATGCACCGGCTCCGCGGGATGTATGCCTGATGCGCTACAGCGTCGTCGCGGTGGGCCGTATCAGGAATGCGGCGCTGCGGACGGCGTGTGACGAGTACCTGAGCCGGCTGCGTCACTATACGAAGATCGAAGAACGTGAGGTGAAGGACGAGGCGCGGCTCTCCGAAGCCCTTGCGGGAGCGACGCGCCTCGTCGCATTGTCGCGCGCGGGGGAGTCGTGGTCCTCTCCGGAACTGGCTCAGCGCACCGCGCGTTGGGATCAGGAAGGGCGCGAGGTCACGTTCGCGATCGGCGGCGCCGACGGGTTGCCCCACGACGTGGTCGGACGGGCCGAGTCGGTGTGGAGTCTGTCGGCGCTGACGTTTCCGCACGAGCTGGCCCGCGTGGTTGTGCTGGAGCAGTTGTACCGGGCCTTCACCATCCGGCGGGGGGAGCCCTACCATCGCGGTGGCTGAGCTGGACGCCGCCGAGCGGCGTGTACTGTTGGCACTCGCGCGCCGGGCGCTGGAAGCAGCGGTGCGGGGCGAGCCCGAGCCCGGCGTAGGCGTCGCATCGGCGGCGCTGCGGCGGCCCGGCGGTGCATTCGTGACGCTGCGCAGTCACGGCGAGCTCCGTGGCTGTATCGGTCACGTCGCCGCCGATCGGCCCCTGGCGGAGGTGGTCGCTCTGGTCGCGGTCTCTGCCGCGACGCAGGATCCGCGCTTTCCTCCGGTTCCTCCCGATGAGCTGCCTGGCCTCGCGGTCGAGATCTCGGTGCTGTCCGAGGCGGTGCCGCTCGCATCGCGCGACCCACACGAGATTCGCTCGGGTCAGGACGGGGTGATCGTGCGGCGCGGCTGGCGTCAGGGCGTCCTGCTGCCGCAGGTCGCGACCGACCACGGCTGGGCGGGCGAGGAGTTCCTGGCGGCGGCGTGCCGCAAGGCGGGGCTCGACTCCGAGGCGTGGCGTGCGCCCGATTGCCAGCTGCTCGTTTTCCAGACGGACGTCTTCGGCGAATGACGGAATGGTTCGAGCAGTGGTTCGGGGAAGAGTATCATGTGCTGTACCCGCATCGTGACGACGCGGAGGCGCAACGCGCCGTGGCGCTCATCCGTCGCGTGGCGCCCTGGTCTCCGGGAGACGTGGTCCTCGACCTGGCGTGCGGTGCGGGGCGGCATGCAGCGGAGCTCGAGCGCGCCGGTGCGCGCGTCGTCGGCCTCGATCTCTCACCCGCCATGCTGCTCAGGGCACAGCGCCGCGTCCGGGCCCCGCTGGTGCGCGGCGACATGCGCACGCTGCCGTTTCGGCCGGCGACCTTCGGGCTCGTCGTCAACCTGTTCACGTCGTTCGGGTACTTCCGCAGCGACACGGAGCATGGCGCGGTGATGCGTCAGGTGGCCGAGGTGCTCGCTCCGGGTGGGCGGTTTGTGATCGACTACCTCAACGCCGACCAGGTGCGCCGTACGCTGCGGCGCGGCAGCGAGCAGATCCAGCAGGGCGATGCGTCGGCCCGGGTGAAGCGCCGCTTCAGCGAAGAGGGGCTCTACGTGGTCAAGGAGATCGAGCTGCGCGCCGAGAACCGGTCCTTCCAGGAGCGAGTCCGGCTGTTCAGCTCCGCCGAGTTGGAGGGCTTGCTGACCTCGTCCGGCCTCGAGGTGGTCGACCGGTACGGGGACTATGACGGTGGCCCGCTCGGTGCCGACACGCCGCGCACCATTCTCGTGGCGCGGCGCCCGTGATCCCGCGCATCGTCGCGACGCCGATCGCGACACGCACGCGACCGGCTCCCGCCTCGGGAGCGCCCCGCGCGGTGGCGCCGGCGGTGCTCGAGGCGACCCTCCCGGGACCCGGCCGGGATCGTCTGGCGGCTGGTCCCAGCCTCGCCGTCACCACCGGACAGCAGCCCGGCCTCTTCACCGGCCCGCTCTACACGATCTACAAAGCGCTGTCGGCCATCGCGCTCGCCGCTCGGCTGGAGCGCGAGCGCAACGTGCCCGTCGTACCGGTGTTCTGGGTGGCCGGGGATGATCACGACTTTGCCGAAGCGAACCACGCGACGCTCCTGAACAGCGGCGGCGAGCCGCTGACGGTGGTGCTGCGTGAGCGCC
>DATFSB010000337.1:0-8101 GCA_035262825.1 Gemmatimonadales bacterium
TTCTTCGCGCTGGGACCGAAGGGCTATCTCAAGACGATCGTCTTCGTCCCACCGGGGATGCACGGCCTCGGCGCGGTGGCGATGGCGGGACTGATGACGCCGATCGAGCTGATCTCGAAGCTCGTAAAGCCGTTCGCGCTCTGCCTGCGGTTGTTCGCCAACATGACGGCGGGGCACTTCGTCATCCTCGCGCTGCTCGGTCTGATCTTTCTGTTCGCCAACTGGTTCGTCGCCGCCGGGTCGGTCCTGTTCGTGCTGTTCATGATGTGCCTCGAGCTGCTGGTCGCGTTCCTGCAGGCTTACATCTTCGCGCTCCTGACTTCCGTCTTCATCGGCATGCTGCAACACGAGCACTAGTACGCTCGGTCCACTTTCCACGAGGATTGTCATGGTGAACATGCTGCTGCTGCTCCAGGCCGCCCCCGACGCGGCCACCGCGCTCAACACCAATGCCCTGCTCGGCGCCGGGATCGGCCTCGGCCTCGCCGTCGTCGGCGTCGGCATCGGCATCGGCCAGATCGGCGGCCGCGCCGTTGAAGCGATCGCGCGCCAGCCGCAGGCGTCGGGCGACATCCGCGGCGCCATGATCCTGACCGCAGCGCTGGTCGAGGGCGTCGGCCTCGCGGCGCTCGTCTTCGCGCTGCTCTTCAAGCTGATCAAGTAGCCATGGTCCACCTGTTGTCGCTGCTGCAGGAGCCGGCCGGCGAGGCCCAGGCGTTCACCCCGTTCAGCATCAATACGGGGATGATCTTCTGGACGCTCATCGTGTTCGGCATCCTGGTGGCGATTCTGTGGCGGTGGGGCTGGCCCGCGCTGCTCAAGTCGGTCGAGGAGCGCGAACAGCGCATCGCCAGGCAGCTCACCGACGCGGAAAAGGCCAACGCCGAGGCGGCGCGGCTGCTCGAGCAGCACAAGCAGGCGCTCGACAAGGCGCGCGCCGAGGCGCAGGACATCCTCGCGTCCGCCAAGTCAGTGGCGCAAAAGGAGCGCGAGCAGCTGTTGACGAAGACGCGCGAGGAGCAGGAAGCGCTGCTGGAGCGGGCGCGGCGCGAGATCGGGGCCGAGAAGGAAAAGGCGATCCTGGAGCTGCGGCGGGAAGCCGTCGATCTCTCGATCGCCGCGGCGTCGAAGCTCGTCGAATCGAACCTCGACTCGGACGCCAACCGGCGTCTCGTGCTCGACTACCTCACCACCATCGGGCAGCGGCATTGAAAGCCGCCACGATCGCGCGCAACTACGCCGAGGCCTTGCTCCTCGCCGCCGAGGCGCAGGGCAAGAGCGCGGTGGAGACGTTCGGCCGCCTGATGGACGGGCTCGCCGGCGCGATCGCGTCCGACCGGACGATCGCCATCGTGCTCGAGTCGCCGCGCGTCGCCAAGCCGGTGAAGGGGCGGCTTCTGGCGGAAGCGCTTTCGGGGGCGGCGCCTGCTGAGCTGGTGCGCTTTCTCCAGGCGGTGGTGCGGCGCGGGCGCCAGGGGCTGATCGGCGAGATCGCCCAGGAGTACCAGGCGCTCGTCGATCTCAAGGAAAACCGCGTGCACGCCGGGGTGACCCTCGCGACTGCCCCCGACGAGTCCCTCACCCGCCGCATCGTGGAGCGGCTGACCGAGGTGCTCGGCAAGGAAGTACGGGCGCACGTGAAGTCCGATCCCGCCATCCTGGGTGGCGTGGTGGTGCGTATCGGCGACCGGGTGTATGACGGCTCGCTCAGGCGCCGGCTGACGACGCTGCGCCGGCGGATGCTGACAGGAGAATAGAAACCGAATTGTGTTTCAGGGAGAGAGGGCGGTTCCGCGCTCACCACCCAACCGCACCAGGGCTGCCTTCGCTTCCCGCACGTAGGGCTGTAATTCTGGATCGGCGTTGCGCCAGACATCGGCGACGAACTCGTAGGCAGCGATAGCTTTGTCGCGACGACGCAGTCTCTCATATACCCGGCCCCGCTCCAGGGCCCAGAAGACTCGAAAGATCAATGGGCTGTCCACTGAAATGAGCTCTTGCTCCAGTAGGGCGGCGGCTACCCGATCGTCGTGCCGGAGGTCGAGCAGCTGGACCCGACGCAGCCGCTCCCAGACATTTGCGGCGCAGAGCGAGTCCGGCAGAATTGCGAACTCGCGCAGCGCCGCAGTGGTGTCATGCCGGATCAGAGCGAGATAGGGCTCCGCGGCCGCTGCCCAGTAACGCCAGATGTCGCGTTCCTGAGGCTTGCCACCTGTTTTCAACGCTGCAGCCCGTCGCGCATAGTCCCGGATCGACTCGGAATCTCCGGCGGAGGCCCACCAGCCTAAGGCCGTGCCTGCCCACCAGTCATTCGCCTTTCGCCAGTGTTCGAATCGCGCGGCCAGGGAGTCGTGCGGTATGCCTCCAGCGGCCGACAATTGAGTGAATAGGAAGTGCCCTTGGAACGACGCCGGGTCCCCACCCTGGAGGGAGAAGTACGCCTCGCGCAAATGTCCTCGATAGGTCAGGGCGAGCGTCGGCATAACCCACCCGCGATCCGTCGAGTCGTATGCACGGAAGCCATTTCGAGGTTTAGCGAACTGCCGCGCGATCCGTACTGCTGTTTCCGCGGAATCCGGCCAATTGACGACGTTAAACCAAGTGTCCGACAGGGCGTCACCAGAGAGTGTGTCCAAAGCCCCTGTCATCGCGGGTGAGCTGGCTTCGCTCGCGACGAGCAACCGGTCTGTCACGTGCAGACTGGTGGCCGTTGTGGCGCGAGGATTGAAGCCGAGCTCCACCGCGAGATACCGGTGAGCCGTCGCCGGACTTCGCAGTCTGAGGGCAAGGTCAACAGCGTGCACGTAGGCTGGAGCGAACTCCGGGTCGAGACCTATTGCTCGCTCAAACGACTCGATAACCTGCTCGTCGGTCAACGGCACCGCTTCCATCCCGTTGTGGTGAAATCCCAACTCTCCACGGAGATACCAGACTTCGGGATCGTCGGGGTAGCGCCGGGTCGCCTCCTCGGCGGTCGTGAACAGCCGCCGAAGCAGCGGCCAGGGACGCAGGTCGTCAGGTCGTAGGGCTCCCCAGAGCGAGTCGAGCGTGACGAGCAAACTCTCGCGCGGCGCCAAGCCGCGATTGTGAGCGCCTTCCCGAAGCAGGTACGTGTTTACGATAGTGTCGGTGTTCCCCCACCACAGGGACTGTGGAATCAGGCGCAGCGCCAGCGTGAAGGAGCTGTCGATCGCCTCCGCGCGCTGTGCATAGGCCAGTGAGGAATCCCATTGGCCACTGCGATAGAATTGCTCGGCTCGAAGGAAGGACTTGATTGCGGGTAAGGACGAGGATCCCAGAGAGGCAAGTCGGACTGCACCGATTGCTCGCGTGCGACCGAGCTCGCGCAACACGGCCATGGTGAGAGAGTCGACCACCTGATCCATCCGATCGGCCTTGCCGCTCACTACCACATCAGGCCGGGCGTGACCGGACGCGGCGTCGAACACTGTCGCGTCGAGTCGGACCGTATCGGTTCCGGCACCAATCAGGTTACCGAAAATTACCAGGCCCGCTCCGGTGCGTCGGCTCAGGTCCGTCGCGGAGGCGGGGTCGGCATGACCACTCCATCTGCGGATCACGACCGTCGGCGGCACCGTTCGCAGTGGCCCGGCCCCGTCCAGGTTTCGGGATAGCACATCGACCAATCCTTCATGCCAGAGCTCTTGATGGGGATCCAGTACGTCGAAAGGCGCTACGGCCACAAGATTGGGATCGAGCTCCTGTTGCGGGTGGTGTCGAAAGAGCAGCGCAGCGACTCCTACAATGACCACGACCGCCGCGCCGACGAGCGCGATCCGTGTATGCCGCGGAATGTGGCGAGCATGGGGCTCGGCTACCGCGATGAGCGCGTCGCGAAATTCGGCACCGGTTGCGAACCGGTCTGCAGGGTCCTTGGCCAAGGCTCGGGCGATCGCGGTGCGTACTTCGGGCGGGGCGTCTGGCCGTGCGGTCTCGATGGCCGGCGGCGTCGCCGTGAGATGAGCAGCGAGGTAGGCCTGGGCGGTGTCTCGTACGAATGGCGGAGAACCGGCCAGCATCTCGTACAGTACGCACCCTAGGGCATAGAGGTCTGCCCTGCCGTCCACTCTGTCGCCACCGGCCTGCTCAGGGCTGATGTAGGCAAGAGTCCCCACGATCGCTCTTCCCGTGAGCGAATCGGCACTGCCGGCCTCTATGGCTCGGGCCACTCCAAAATCGGCCACCCGTGCATGCCCGTCGCTCAGCAGGACGTTGTCTGGTTTGATGTCGCGATGCACAACGCCTGAGCGATGCGCGTAATCGAGCGCGTCAGCGACCTCGCGAGTGATGCGAATGGCGTCACCGGTCGGCAGCCGCTTCTCACGATTAAGCCGATCGCGTAAGGATTCGCCCCGGACGTAGGGCATGGTATACCAGGGCTGGTCATCAACTGCGCCGGATTCCAGCACAGCCAGGATGAACGGGTGATCGAGGCGGGCTGTCGTGTCGATTTCCCGTAGAAAGCGCTCGGTGCGTGTAGCACTAAACGCCAGCTCCGGCGAAAGCACCTTAAGCGCTACTGGGCGCTTGTTCTTCAGGTCACGGGCGAGGTAGACAGTCGCCATCCCTCCGCCGGGGATTTCACGTTCGATCGTGTAACGACCGGCGAGGGCAGTCCGCAGGAACGCGAGCGACTCGGTCACGTAGAAACTCACGACGCGAGATTGGTTTCATCATACAGACTGAGGTCGCTTGCGAACAGTCACCGGATGAATACATCTGCCTGCTCGGACCGATCGAGGAAGTCAGGTCCGTCACAATCGTTGTCAGACGATTCCTGACAGAAGTCCCGAAGAGATTTCGAATCGAGTGGGCTTGAGAGCGGATAGAGATAGAGTGGCTCTCGCATGCGTATAAGCCCCCCGCCCTGCGGGTATGGCGGGGACGACCCTACGTCGGCGGATCACGGGGGAGTAGGCCTGTCCATCTCGATTGACCGGGAATTGACCCCCGGACGACAATCTCCTGATCCCCACGCAATTCAGCGGAGGTTGTCATGAAACCGATCGCCGTCGTCTTCCTCACCATGCTGGGATGTGTCGCGTTCCCCCGGCTCGCATGCGCTCAGGATACGATCGTCGTGCAGTACGCCGCGAAGGTGATGTGCGGCAGGTCCAATCGGCCGGGAGTCGCCCCCGGCGTCTACTTCTCGGCAATCAACGTCCACAATCCGGGCCGGGATTCAGTGCTGTTTCGCTACAAGTTCGCGCTCACGGGCCTCAACGCGCAGCCCGGGCCCATCACCCCCTGGATCCCGGCCAAGCTGCTTTACGATCAGGCGGTCGAGATCGAGTGCACCGATTCCCTGATCCGGATCGGCCATGGGTTCGCGAAGGGGTTCCTGGTGCTTGAGACAACGCACGAAGAGCTGGACGTCGTTGGTGTCTACACCGCGGTAGGCAACACGAAGCTTGTTCAGGCACTGGACATCGAGCGCGTTCCCGTCCGGCACACCGTACTGGGTCCGTAGCCCCGGCCTGTCATCCTGTCGTGATGGCGGTGCTCGCCCCTTAACTGCCTTATGGGGCGGCGTCGAGGCTGGTGATCCGCGAGTTGGAAATCGGGATTGCACCGCCGACGATTCGCCCCTGCCGGTCGAGCGCGAGGTGGAGGCCGTTGGCCGGATTCCCGTCGGCGCCGACCAGCACGACGGAGTCGGGGCCGTTCTGGATCACCGTGAAGACGTCGAGTGCAGCCTGCGCGCCCACCTGCATGACCGGGATGGAGACGCTGTCGCCCCCCACAGCGCGGGCGCGCCGCAGCAGCTGCTCCAGAAACGCGATCGACGTCCCGAGCACCGGCAGCGTCCCCTTCGGCATGCCCACGCGCGCGGTGTGCGGCGGCTGGTCGCGGCTCGTTGCCGGATGCAGCGTGATGTCGACACCGGTCACCAGGTCGTCCCTGGCGGCGCGGATCCGGAATCGCACCGAGTCCCCGGGCCCGGAGATCAGCACGCCGGTCACTGCCCGGTCGGTGCGTCCGAACGACTCGAGTGTCGTGTCGTTGTAAGTGACGCTCATGAACCGCCGGTTCGACTCGATCTGCCGCTCGGGACTCGAGCATGCCAGCCCCGCCACGACGATCGTGACTGTCGCAATGCTGCGCACGTTCATCCAACCCTCCGGAGCAGGATCCCATGGGCCTCGAGCAGGCGCTGTACGCGGCTGCGCGCCATGTTCAAGTCTTCTCCCATGAAGCCGAAGCGCTGGGAAAGGGAATCGAGGTGCGCCTGGCAGGCGGGGTCGGCCGCGGCGCAACGCTGCAACGCCGCTCCCAGAGAGTCGAGCGCCTCCGCCACCCGTGACAGCTCGAGGCTGAGATCGGTGTGCACACGCAGCAGATCGCCCGGCGGGCTGACGGTCCGGAAATGCGCGGCGCGCCGATCGACCATACGGGCGGCACGCGAGACGATGTCGCGCGCCACGGGCAGGCTGTCGTCCGGGATCTGGTTGTGGACGACGGTGAGCTGCAGCCGGGCCGTCATCTGGAAGGTGGTGACGATCGCGGCATCGAGGTCGTCATGGAGGGTGGCGGCGTAACGGGCGTACGGGTCGCCGGAGCACCCCGCGGCCGCCATTATCGTGGTGACGACGAGCGCGGTCCGGCGGTGATGCTTCACGCCGTCAATCTAAACCGCGCGGGCGCTCACGGCATCGGAATGACGGCCCTTTCCGGAGGCGACGATGCTCCGCATCTCGTTCGTGGCGGCCGTGGCTTTGGCGACTCTGTGGCAGGCGCACTCCAAACGTACTATCGGCGGCGATCCGTCCGTGTCTCCCGACGGCTCGCGGATCGTGTTCACCTCCGATCGCTCGGGTCGGTCGCAGCTGTACGTGATGAACGCCGACGGCTCGAGCGTCCACCAGTTGACCGCCGATCCCGCCGGCGCCTACAGTGGACGCTGGTCGCCCGACGGGACGTTGATCCTCTACTGCAGCAAGGGCGCCACGACCGAGCAGATCGTCGTCATCCGTCCCGACGGGCAGGGGCGGCGCGTCGTCATCGAAACCCGCAACGCCCAATCGCCGAGCTGGTGGCCGCGTGGCGGGAAGATCCTCTTCACCGCCGGCGCCTTCCCGAACCTCCACATGCAGACGATCGATCTCGACGGCACCGATCGACGCGCGGTGATCCCCGACAGCGGCTTCAATTATGACGCGGTGTGGTCACCAGACGGCGGCACGATCGCGTTCGTCCGGGGAATACCGCATCAGGGCGTCAGGGTCTATCTGATGAACGCCGATGGCGGCAATCAACGACGGCTCACGAGCGGGCTGGACAACGAGGAGCGGCCAGCCTGGTCACCCGATGGCCGCTCGCTCGCGTTCCAGTCCTCGACGCGTGGCGCGGATTCGACCCAGGCCTTCATCAACGTCGTCGACGTCCTGGACGGAACGAGCCGCCGGCTCGGCACGCACAGCAAGATCCAGCTCGACGAGACGCCGTCCTGGTTCCCGGACGGGAAACGGCTCGCGATCCAGAGCGATCGCGACGGCGACTGGTCCGTGTATGTGATCGATACGGCCGGTACGCTGGCAGCGCGGCTCACGCGCTAGCGCAGCCTAGAAGAGCAGCGCGCGGATACCCAGCCCGACGAACAAGGCGATCAGGATCGAGGTGAGCGTGCCGATCAGGACGTACTCGGCGAAGTCGCGGTCGTCGAGCGCCTGGTAGCGGACGATCGCCTTGGCGGCGAGGATCATGCCCAGCGCGCTGAACTGGCTCGTGAGCACGAGGGTGAGCGCCAGCGTGCGCTCCAGCACCCCGATCACGAGCCCGCGCGACAACTCGACCGCCGGCACGCTGATCGCGTCCTTGCCGCCCTTCGGCGCCTCGCTCACCGGCACGAGGTCGAGCACGCGCCGCACCAGCGCCGCCCCGCCGGCGCAGGTATACCAGTAGCCCGCGGCGAGCAGCAGCAGGCGGCCCCAGAAATATCCCGCGGAGGTGGCGTAGACGAGGCCGCGCGACAACCAGGCGAGGGCGATCGCGGCGGTGACCGCGCCGGCTTCGCACAACAGCGCGCGCACCGGTGTGGTCCAGCCGGACTTGCGACAGGGGGCGAAGCCCGAAGCGATGG
>DATFSB010000338.1:0-2745 GCA_035262825.1 Gemmatimonadales bacterium
GTCGACGTAGTTGAGCTTCCAGGAATCACCGTTCGTGTTGCTGACCACGCCGCGCTGCGCGTAGAGCCCCTCGACGCCGAACCCGATCAGCCCGGTGCCCGAAATCCCGATGCCGGCAGCGAAGCCGGTGCGGTTCTTCAACGCTCCGGGCAGCAGACCGCGGTTCGTCACGTTGCCGTACGAAAAGCCGCCCTTGATTCCGAATCCGCCTTGCGCGCTCGCCAGCTGCGGCAACAGCGCGAGGCTCGAGGCTGCGAGAACAGCGAAAGTCCGCTTCATAGGGCCTGTCTCCTCCGGTAGAGTGCCCCCCTGCCACGGCTACACCCGGACCGGCCGCGGGTTGCCGTGGAACTTTTCGGGAGATGCAGGCTGGAACCGGAAGTCCCGCGACTACTTCTTCTTGTCCTTCGACTCGTCGTCCTCGACCCACGCCTGGCGCGGGATGCCGGTGGCGGCCGAGAGTCGCCACAGGAAGCGGAGCGGTCCTCCTCCCTTCTTCACTTCGTCGGGAGTGACCTCGATGGCGTCGACATGCTGTCCCGACAGCCGGCGAATCGTTTCGCGTTGTTCGGGAGTGAGGACGATGCGGACTTGCTCTTGCTGCTCATCGGACACGGAATCCTCCGGGTGGAGAACGAGAACCGACGTACGATTCTATCGCGTCCGTGTCACGGAATTGTCACAGCGACTGACGCACCGACTAGTCCAGCACCTCGACAGTGGCGACGTCAGTGCGGCCCTCGTACAACGAAAAAATCGCGCCGGGCTTGAGGCGGTGATGGGGCGCCGACTCGGCGAGGAACCGGATCCGGGCTTCTGCCGGATTGCGTTGCAACACCGGGGGGGCGTCGAACGCGCAGACGATGCTCCAGGCATCGTTGGGCCAGCTGTCGTCTTCGGCGAAACGGGCGATGGTGGCGTACTGCAGTGTAGTGGGCAACGAGCCGCTGCCTCCGGCGCGCGGGGCCCAGGTGATGCGTGCGCGATGCGACGTCACGACGTGCTCCACTCCGAGTGTGCGAGGTCAAAAGCAAAGGTGACCCGGTGAGGGTGCGAGTTCAAGTGGCGTCGGGTAACTCGGACGACCGGTGTCGCTGCGATGCAACGGATCGCCAGATTGCGGATCTAGACCCTCAACCGCTTTCGGAACAGCGCCGTCGGAGCGTTCTCGTGGAGACAGTCGCGCTCGTAGGTGAGGCCGACCTTCTCGAGGACGTGGCGCGAGGCCTGGTTCGCCGGATCGGTCAGGCCGACGATCTGCGCGAGCCCCAGCTCGTGCTCGGCGAGCGCCACACAGCGCGCAGCGATCTCCGTGGCGAGACCCCGTCCCCAAAATGGTTGATAGAAGGCATAGCCGACCTCGACTTCGTCCCCATCCTCGATCGTGAGATGGCGCAGCACCGCGCGCCCCACGGGGTCTCCCCCACCCCGCTCGCGCAGGATCCAGAGTCCGAATCCGTAATCGGTCCAGTGTCGCAGGTTTCGCGTCATGTACGCCGCCGTCTGGTCTTCGGTGCGCACTCCCCCAAGCTGCGCCATCACCGCAGAGTCCCGGTGCATGCGCCGAACTTCGGAAAGGTGGTCGGGAGTGAGCCGCTCGGCCTGGAGCCGCGCGCTGGCGAAGCGGTCGGGGAATCCGTCGTTCATCGACCGCGCCGCTTGAAGAACTCGATCTGTCGCTCGTGGCGCAGCGCGGCCGCGCGGCTCCGGAACGTTCCCAGGTTGCGGCGTTTGCCCGTCCTGGGATCGGTGCGCAGCGAGTAAAGCCGGTACTTGTTGGGACCGAGCTTCCGAATCATAGGTCAGAATCTAACGGCCAGCCCGGCTCCTTCCCGCTCCACCCGTAGCGAGCGAAAGTCGGCGATCGTAGCGGCGGCGTCGTGCAATGCATCCGACGGGTGCGTCGTGGTGAGGGCGACGACACGGGCGCCCGCCGCGCGCGCCGCCGCGACGCCGGGAGGGGCATCCTCGAAAACGATGCACCTGTCCGGATTTCGCCCCAGCCGCTCCGCGGCGAGGAGATATCCCTGCGGGTCGGGTTTACCGCGCTGCACGTCCTCGGCAGTAATGAACACGGCGGGATGCGGGATGCCGGCGCGATCGAGCCGCCGGCTCGCCAGCCCAAAGCCGCCGGAGGTGACGATGGCCCAGCGGTCGGGCGCGAGACTGCCGACCAGCTCGCGCGCGCCGGCGATCGGCGTCATGGGCGTGACGTCGGCGGCCTCGGCCGCGTCGAGCAGCCGGACCTCCCGGTCGAGGTCGAGCGTCGGGTCGACGGACGCGAGCGTCTCCCGGATGCGGCGTCCATGAGCGACGCGCAGGTACGGAGCGGGGTCGTAGCCCCGCTCCGTGGCCCAGCGCCGCCAGATGTCCTCCACGACGGCGCGTGAATCGACGAGCACGCCGTCCAGGTCGAAGAGCAGCGCCTCGCAGAACAGCGAGGCTATTGCGCCGCCAGACCTTTTACTTCATCAGCGAGCAGCCGCACGGTGGAGGCGCCCTGAGCGGACGCGCGGGCGGCAAGGGCGAACATCCCGATGACGAGGGGGGTGAAAACTGATCTCACAGATCGCTCCGATGAGGTTGAGGTATCCGTTCGGCAAACTGATCATCGCCCAGCTCTTCGCAAAGGGCCGTCAGGTCGGAGCCTTGCACTCCGGTCCAGCGTAGTGCCTCCGGGTGTTCCACGAGTGGAACGTCGACTCGCAGCGTCGCCAGGCGACGATACAACAGTACGTCGTCGCG
>DATFSB010000339.1:0-5700 GCA_035262825.1 Gemmatimonadales bacterium
CCGCATCACCCGCGTGAAAGTCCTAGGGGGCCCGGTCGATCACCAGGTATTTGGAGTCGTCTTTGGAGACGGCGTCGAGCCACGTGAGCAGGTCGCCGATGCGGTCGGGAGGCAGGACGCCGCGCATCCCCGTCAGGCGCCGCATCACATGCACCACCTGCCCCTCCTGCGAGTACCGCGATTCGTAGCGGCCGAAGGCGCTCGCCGCGGTCACCGGGGCCGGCAGCCGGGCGTGCCATCCGGCGGGTAGCGTGAGCGTCAAGTCTTCTTCGTCCACCCCGCCGCCGCTCACCGCCGCCGCGTTGATCGGGAACCTGCGCGGCCCCCGTGAGCGCAGGTCGTCGGTGATGCTGTGCAGATCGTAGGTGCGCATCGGCAGCGTGAGGATTTCGCTCGCGCCCGCGGCCGTCGCGGCGTGACCGTTGTGGATCGCCACCGCCAGGCGCGGCACCGCCTGCAGGTCGCGCCCGTCGAAGATCTGCAGGCTGTCCCCTGTGCCGCCGGGGAACAGGGCGTTCGCGATGCTGCGGGCGATGCGACCGCGCCGCGACGAATCGATCGGCGCCGAAAAATTATTGCGCATCGAGTACTGCCGTTCCCCCGTCACCACTTCCAGCAGCGAGCCGTTGAATATCCCCGCCGTGTCGAGCGTCCCCACGAGCGTCGCGACGTTGCGATTCGACCCGATCGAATCCTGGGGCAGCGTCACCGGCTCGCCGCGACCGTCGGGGTGCACCACCAGCGCGAAGCTACCCTGCTCCGAGCCTGGCAGCAGCCCGAAGGGGACGAGATCCGCCGTCAGATCGACGTACTGGTATGTCTTGCTGCCGCGCCGCGCGATCGCCGCGATCATGTGGTCGAACTGGCCCACCGAGGGCAGCGTGCTGTCGGCGGATCCGCTGGAGCTCAACAGCACCGGATACGCCGTGACGCCCAGTCGGCCGAGCAACGCGATGAACAGCGTCGCCTTGTCCTTGCAGTCGCCGTACCCCGTCTGCGAAACGTCGCCGGGGGGGCGCGGCTGGTAGCCTCCCAGTCCCAGCGAGAGCGACACGTAGCGAATATCCTGCGCCACGAAGCGGTGCACCGCCTTGATCGAATCGTTCAGCGTCTTCGCCGCGGCCACCATCTGGCCCAGCCTGGCGGCGAGTGCGGGCATCACGGTGGTGCGGTCCTTGGCGAGTCCGGCATACCAGCGGGCGACATCCGCCCACGTCACCGCACCCGCCACATCGATTCCGGAGTAGACGGTGTCGGGCACTCCCGCGAACGGCTCGCGCTCGATGCGCGGCACTTCCTGCGCCGCCCAGACATAAACCTTGCGGCCGTCCGCTTCGGTGATCGTGGGACGGAAGTGCAGGTTCCGCTCCTGGATGCGCGGTGCGAGCGCGGCCGGGATGTCGAGCAGCAGGCGCGAGCGCCGCGTGCGCCGGCCGGTGTGGATCGACCACCCGGAGTAGAAGTCTCCCGTCATCGGCGGCTGGAAGCGGTCGACGGTATAGCTGTAGTCGACGATCGTCCCCGG
Organism: Gemmatimonadales bacterium; assembly: GCA_035262825.1. Lineage (GTDB taxonomy): Bacteria > Gemmatimonadota > Gemmatimonadetes > Gemmatimonadales > GWC2-71-9 > DASTHG01. The sequence continues at coordinate 1,526 of DATFSB010000339.1, forward strand.
CGCGACGCCGGCCAGCGTGATGCGCACCACCTTGCTGTTGGAGTACACCGGCGCCTCGAGCGCCACCGGAGCGAGCGACTCCTGTTGATGGCTCGGCCCGTCGGAGATCACCGTCCCGTCGGGCTTCACGACGCGCACCCAGTTCACGCGCAGGCTCTCGCGGCTGGCGTCGTAGCTGAACGACTGCTCCGCCCAGTCTTCCACCGCGTCCTGGGTCAGCACCTGGACGACCTGGCGGTAAGTGCGGCTGATGCGTCCGTTCGCCTGCACGCGGACGACACCATCATCGAGCAGATAGATGTAGGGATCGTCCGGCTGCTCAGCGGAATCGACGGCGAGGCGGTAGATGGTGTCGCTCTTGACCGAAGGATCGCCCGCCGGGGTGATCACCGGCGCCTGAGCGTCCAGCGCTGCCGCGCCTGCCGCACTCAGCACCAGCCAATACCCAATCGATGAAACGCGCATCCCGTCCTCGCCGCCGTTGAGATTCGCTACCGTCCCACTGCAAGCTCCGCGCCGACCAGCAGCGTCCGGCGGGGCGCCGCGAAGTGTACGACTTCCGCGTACCGGGCGTTGAATGCGTTCTGCGCCCGTGCTGTCAGCGTCATCCCCGACATCGGCCCCTCGCGCCACGGCTGGGCCCGCAACGCCACGTCGACCCGCGTGTACGCCGGCAACCGCACGCGGGGTGCCGGGAAGCTGTTGAAGTCCTGATCCTCGCGGTGCCCGACGTAGGTGACGCTCACCACCGCCGAGCCTCGCACAGAGGGCGCCCATTCGAGATCGAGCCGCGCCGCGTGCGCCGGCCGCCGGATCAACGGCTGCCCGGCAGCGAATTGCGCCCCCGCAGAGCTGTCGAAGCCCGACCGGGTCACCCTGGTACGAAGAAAAGTGTAGCTCAGCGACGCCGTGACCGGTCCCACGGGATGCGTGGTCAAGCGCGTTTCGACGCCGTTTGCGTCCGCCGCGGCGATGTTGAAGTAGTTCGGGCCCCCCGGGGTGGGTGGCACGCCGAGGTAGTCGATCAGGTCGTGAAACCGCTGCAGGAATGCCGTGGCGCTCGCCGTGACTCGGTCCCCGAACAGCGAGCGCTCGATCCCGACTTCTCCGCTCGTGCTGCGCTCTCCCTTGAGGTCCGGGTTCCCCACCACGAATCCCGTCGAGAAATTCTCGAGAAACGTCGGCTCCTTGAACCCGGTGCCCAGCGTCGCGCGCAGCCGCGTCGCCGCCCCCAAGCGCAGCACCACCCCGCCCCGGTAGGTGACGATGTCTCCGAAGCGGCTCGAGTGATCGAGCCGCGCCCCGGCAGTGAGATCGACGCGTGGGCCCAGGGGAACGAGCGCCTGTCCATACACCGAGCGCGACGTGCGGGCGGTGTCGATCGCGGGACTCGAGCAGTCGCCGAACTGGCCGGTGCAGACGTTGGTGCTGTGGTCGTGCTCGTGCTCGAGCCCCACTCCCGCCGTCAGGACACTCCTTGCAGCGACGTGGACGTTAGCGTGCAGGTCGACACCGCTGCGATCCTGGAGATCGCGGCTGTGAAAGTCATTGTAAAACCCGAGCGTGTCGCCGGGGTTGTCCTGAGGGTCGTCGTAGCGCAGCTCGCCGTGGTGTGTCCATACCGACACACGGCCCTCGATACGGCTCGAGAAGAAGTGCCCGGCATCGATCCCCACTGTCGGTCCCCGCTCGGCCGTCGACTGATTGGAATCCGCGAGGTTCCCCGCTCCGTCTGTCGGGAAGTGAAAGCGATGGTCGTCCCAGCGGCCGGAGATCGTCACATCGCTCTTGTCGTCGGGCGCGAAGTGCAGCCGCGCGTCTCCAGAGCCGGTGCGGCTCTCGTTGTTGTAGGGCAGCCTGCCATCGGTCGTGGCCCAGCTGCCGCCCGCCGACCAGCCGAGTCGCGCCGCACCTCCCACCACGCCGGCGTACGATTCCAGCGTCCCGTACGTTCCGCCCCGAGTGCCGAGCGTGACCGCCGGCATCCCGGGAAAGCGACGGTCACGCGTGAACAACTGCACCACCCCCGTTACTGCGTCGCTCCCGTACAAGACGCTCGCCGGGCCGCGCAGCACCTCGACGCGGTCGAGGTTGTCGGTCGTCAATCCCGCGAAATCGAACGCTCCACCAGGCTGGTTCAGCGGTACGCCGTTCAGCAGCACCTTCGTGTAGTCGCTCTCTCCGCCGCGGAGAAAGATGGATGTCTGGGCCCCGAACGATCCGCTCTGCACGACGGCGGTCCCCGCAACAGCGCGCAGCGCGTCGGCGACGCTCCTGATCCCTGCGTGCGCGAGATCGGCACCGTTCAGGACGTTGATCGAGACGGGGACGGACGTGAGCGAGGCTGGAAGACGGGTTGCGGTGACGACGATGGGATTGAGACGCACCGTATCGGGTTGTTGAGCCTCCAACGTCAAAGGCGTAAGGAGGCAAAGCGTAAGGAGAGCAGACGTATGGAAAAGACGTGAAATCATCATCGCCTCCAATCAGGAGTGACGTCGCAATGGAGTGATTTGGGGTCGATCATCGAACGACGACACGGCGACGGGCCAACCGAAAACCAATTCCGCCTGCTCGCGGCGCAGTACATCCGCGGGTGCCCCCGTGGCGGCGGCATTGCCGTCGGACAGCAGCAACAGCCGGTCGGCGAAGCGGGAGGCGAGGTTGACGTCGTGCGTCACCAGCAGCGCGGCGAGGCCCTGCTGGTCGACGAGCCGGCGCACCAGCTCGAACAGCTCCATCTCGTGGCGCAGGTCGAGCGACGCCGTCGGCTCGTCGAGCACGAGCAGCTGCGGCTCCTGCGCCAGCGCCCGCGCGATCCGCACGCGCTGGTACTCCCCGCCCGACAGCGTCCACAGCCAGCGGTCGGCCAGGCCGGTGACGTCGCAACGCTCCAACGCGCGGTCGACCGCGACGCGATCTTCCTCCCGCTCGCGGCCGAAGGCGCCGAGCCGGGGATACCGCCCGAGGCGCACCGTCTCCCGCACGCGCTGCGGGAAGAGGTTGTCCTCGCGCTGCGGCACGACGCCGACCACGCGCGCCAGCTCGCGACGCGGCCACGCCGCCGCCGCCCGGCCCTGAATCACGGCGGATCCCGCGAGCGGCGCCTGCAGACCGAGCGCGACGCGCACCAGCGTCGTTTTGCCGCTGCCGTTCGGACCGAGGAGGGCGACGAGCTCGCCGCCCGACACGCCGAGGGAGACGTTGCGCAGCGCGTCGCGCGCGACGCCCGGGTAGCGGAACGTGACGTCCCGCACGTCGAGAATCAGTACGCGGTCCATCGCCTGAGCAGCAACGCGAAGAGGGGAACGCCGACGAGCGCCGTGACGATGCCGACGGGGAGCTCGCGCGGCGCGACGACCGTCCGCGCCAGCGTGTCGGCGAGGACGAGCAGCGTGCCCCCGGCGAGGAACGACGCGGGGAGCAGCCGCAGGTGCCGGCCGCCGACCAGCGCTCGGCCGAGATGCGGCACGATCAACCCCACGAACCCGATCACGCCCGCCACCGCCACCGACACCGCCGTCAGGAACGACGCCGCCAGGTAGACCCGCCGCTTCACCGCACGCAGGTCGGCGCCGAGGTGGCGCGCCGGCTCTTCGCCCAGCGCAAGGAGATCGAGCGGCCGCGCGGCCGCGAGCAACACCAATACGGGAATCGGCAGGCACAGCGCGACCACGCGCAAGCCGTCCCACGACGCTCCCGACAGCCCGCCCCAGAGCCACAGGTAGGCGTTGCGCAGCTCGCTCGCTTCGGCGAGCGAGACGATCGCCGTCATCACCGCGCCGCAGAAGGCACCGACCGCCACGCCGCCCAGCAGGAGAATCCGCGGATCGAGCTCCGCGCCGCCCACAAGCCCCAGCCGGAACACCAGGCCGAGCGCGAGGAGGGCTCCGGCAAAAGCGGCGAGCGGAATCGCCCATGGGCCGCCGGCGTGCAACGCGATCGCCAGCACCGCACCGAGCCCCGCGCCGCCCGAGAGGCCCAGCAGGAAAGGGTCCGCCAGGGGATTGCGCACCAGCGACTGCAGGCTTGCTCCCGCGAGGCCGAGCGATCCCCCGACGAGAATCCCGAGCAGCGCGCGTGGCAGGCGCAGGTCGATCACGATCGGCGAATGCAGGAGATCGGAGAGCGGCACCGCCGCGGGTCCGAGCACGATGCCGGCGAGGAGGGCCGCA
>DATFSB010000340.1:0-9550 GCA_035262825.1 Gemmatimonadales bacterium
CCGGACCGGCCGCGAGGAGATACGCGGTCATCGCGTCCACCGCGTAAACGTCACGAAACTGCAGCGAGTCCGCCGCTGCGCCGGGCACGACGATCGACGTCCACGTCGCCCCGCCGTCCGCCGACCGCAGCACCGCCGCCGAGTGACCGCTCACCCAGACGACGCCCTCGTTCGGAGCACTCACCGCCTGCAGCAGGGCGGTCGTCGGAGCAGGCAGAGGCTCGAGCTCAGGCTTTCGCGCAGGCTGTGGGGGCTGAGACGTACACGAGGCCATTACGCCCCAGGGCCATATCGCCAGAGCCCTCCTGATGGCGACGATCTGTTTACCGCTAAGCGACTTGGCCACTTCGCCCCTGTCTGCGCTTCCCCTAGGACACCTTGACTTTGTCGATCACCGCCAGCGTGAGCAATGCCGGCAAGTACACGATCGACGTCACGAACAGCCACCACGCCCGCCGGGTGGGATCGCGCAGCATGAGAAGGCTCGCCGTGACGTATGCGAGGCCGAGCAGCAAGGCCCCAGCGAAGTACACGACGCGCGTGACCCCGAATACCGATGGCAGCAGGCTCACCGGCACGAGCGCCACCGCGTACAGCAGCGCCATCCGCGCCGTGCGCCGGCCATCCTCGTCCTCTACCGACAGCATCTGCAGCTGGGCGCTGCGATAGTCCTCGCGATACATCCAGGCGAGCGCGAGGAAGTGGGGCAGCTGCCACAGAAACAGCGTCCAGAACAAGGCCCAGGCGGCGGGATCGAGCGCTCCTCCCGCGCCCGTCCAGCCACCGAGCACGGGGAGGGCGCCGGGGACCGCGCCGACCAGCGTATTGAGAGTGCTGCGCCGCTTGAGCGACGTATAGGCCCACACGTAGCTCGCCAGGGTCAGCGCGGCGAGCGCCGCGGTCAACAGATTCACCCACCAGGCGAGCACGGCGAGACCCAGGCTCGCGGCCGCGACGGCGAACACCAGAGCGGCCCGCGGCGACACCCGGCCCGCCGGCAACGGGCGGGACCGGGTGCGTCGCATGCGCGCATCGATGTCGCGCTCGCGGATCATGTTCATCGCGTTCGTTCCCGCCGCCACGAGCGCCGTCCCCGCGAGTGTGGCGAGAAAGATCCCGAGGCGAAACGGTCCGCGCGACCCGAGGTAGAACCCTGCCGCGGCCGTCAGCACCACGAGCTGCGTGATGCGGGGTTTGGAAAGCTCGACGAGACCTTGCACTGGGGGAGAAATGTCGCCTAGCTTCTACGCCTCGCGCCATGCTGCAAGAGCTGAAGGACCGACTGCAGGCGGAAGTCGAGCGCCTCAATCACGAGATCAACTTCGTTCTACCGAAGGAGATCGAGAAGGCGCGCGCCCATGGGGATTTGCGGGAGAACTCCGAATACAAGGCGGCCCTGGAGCGGCAGCAATTCGCCCAGGCGCGGGTGCACCACCTGCGACTGCGCCTCTCGAAGCTGTCGGACGTCTCGGAAAAGGACATCCCCAAGGACCGCGTCGGCTTCGGCTCGCGGGTGACCGTGCAGGATGCCGAGACGAAGAAGCGCGAGGTCTACGCATTGACGCTGGGCGAGTTCATCGAGGGCGATGATGCCGAGGACGAGATGCCCGTGTCGATGGCGTCACCCCTGGGAAAGGCGCTGCTCGGCGGCAAAGTCGGTGAAAGCGTCACGATCACGCTGCCGATGGGGAAGCGGAAGCTGAAAATCGTGGATCTGGTCACCGTGCACCAGCTCGCGTCCGAACCGTAGCGGTCAGAGCTCCACCCGGAACACGAGCGCGCCGGTCGGAGCCTTCGACCCGGCGCGCGGCTCCACGCTCATCGCCAGCCCCGTCACCTTCCCCGCCCCCGCCGGCACTTCGAGCGTCATCACCATCGGGACGTCGTGATCCATCGGCATCACCCCGGCAGGCCGGGCCTCCGATCCCGTCAGGAACCACAGCTGGTACGCCTGGCTCGGCAGGTTGGGGGTGAGGTGGTGGCAGGTGATGAGCCAGCGCCGCGTGAGACTGTCGGCGTACACCGTCATGGCGCCGGGCCGGCCGGCGGTCGTCACGGGAATCAGGAGGACGCGCCCCCCCGGCTGGCGCAGCAGATCCAGGGTGTCGCGCGCAGCCGCGAGATTCCCTTCCAGCCGGGCGGCGCGCGACCAGAACAACCCGCCGCCGGCGAGCGCGCCTACGAGTGCAGCCGCCGCGAGCATCGACCAGCGCATCCGCCGCGCCGATTGCGCCCGGCGCAGTACGCGGTCCTTGAGCTCCGGCCTCGGCGTGCGCGGCGCAGCGGCCATCCCGAGCCAGTCGCTCATTCCGTCCAGTCCCGCAGATGCACGAGCGCGTCCTCCAGTTTGCGATGGGCAAGACGCATGCGCGTCTTGACTGTCCCGAGGGGATCGCCCGTGCGCCGCGCGATCTCGGCGTGCGAGAGCCCCTCGAAATACGCCAGCACGACTACCCGCCGTTGCTCCGGCGGCAGCTCGGCGAGAGCCTGGTGCACGGCGCGGTGCACCGGCCACCCCGGCACCGCCGCCTCGGCGCCCGACCGATCGGCAACCGCCGCCACCACGTCGGCGCCGGCCAGCCACTCACGCTCCACCCGCTGGGCCTTGCGCCACCAGCGCCGCCGGCGCCGCAGCAGGTCCACCGACCGGTTGCGCGCGATCGACAGCACCCACGGCACAAGCGGCCCGCGCTGCGGGTCGTGCAGATGAATCCGCGACCACACCTGCTCGAACACCGTGCCGAGCACCTCTTCCGCGTCGTCCTCATCGGCGAGGATGCGGGTCGCCAGACCGAGCACCCACGGGGCGAGCAGATCGTACAACTCGCCGAGCGCACGCTCGTCGTGCGCCAGCAACCGCTCGAGCAGCGAGCGTTCTTCCTCTTGACTGAGACGACGGGCGTGGCTCACTTAGATCTCAACCGACTCCCCTCACCCACCGTTCCTGGAGCACCCGATGCCGCACGCGTTCCGCCCCGCCTTCTATGCTACCCTGCTCGCCTCCATCACGGCTGCCGGCCTCGCCGCCCAGGCCGACCCCGACCGTCCCGTCGCCGGCGGTGGCACGTTGCCGCCGGGCTGGCATGCGCGGACCGACGGCAACCGGCCGTTGACCAACGTGAAGTTCGATTCGATGAGTGTCGGCCACCACGTCACCCTCGGACCGGCGGCAATCTTCTGGCGCGACGCCGACAACGCTACCGGCAGCTACACCGTCGAGGCCAAGGTCTGGCAATTTCCCTCCGACACGCACCGCGACCATCGCGAGGGGTATGGCCTGTTCATCGGCGGCAGCGCTCTGGCGGCGGCCGGGCAGCGTTACACCTACTTCCTGATCCGCGACGACGCCATGTTCCTGGTCAAACGGCGTATGGGCGACTCGACCTGGGCAGTGACGAGCAGCTGGACCGCGAACGACGCCATTCTGAGCCGCGCCGCCAGCGCCGACACGACGAAGCCGCTCGAGAACACGTTGACGATCCGTGTGACGCCCACGGATGCCACGTTTCTCGTCAACGGGAAGATGGTGTACAAGGCAAAGGCGAGTGATATCGACGCAAGTGGGATAGTGGGATTCAGGGTGAATCACAATCTCAATGTGCACTTGGGAGCTTTGGGAATTACAAGACAATAGGGCTTGGCGTCTCCCTCGACGTCTGGGCGTCCACGAGCGAAACCGCCAGCACCAGCAGCATGACGGCTCCCACCAAAATGACATTCAAGGACTCAAGTATGTCCCTAACGTGATTTCCTACGATCGCCGGCGCACTCAGCGTGATGCACGCCGCGCCGCCCCAGAACATCGCCCACCGCCACGTCCCGGCCAGCCGACCCTGCTGACGCAGCGCCCACCACACGAACGTGGTTGGAACGATCAGGACGACATAGTGCGCTTTCCAGGCGAGCGGATCGACGACCACCATCGCGCCGAGCAGAATGGCGAGCTCGGCGGCCACGCGCGGGTCGGTCCAGTCGCGTGAATGGCGGCGGAAACGCCAGGCGAGCAACAGCGCCGCGGCGAATGCGCACCCCACGAAGGTCGTCTGCACCGCGCGCGCCGGCCAATCGGCGATGGCGTAGTGCAGCGGATCGCGCAGGCTGCCGGCTTCCGTGAGCACCCGTTTCAGCGCCGCGGGGAACGACTGATTCATGAAGTGCGGCGTCGGGTCGGCGGTTTCTCGTCCGGCGACGGTACGCCAGGTGTGCCACGCGCCGCTGGCGCGTGTGGGGCCGAAGACCAGGACGGGCAGCGCGGCATTCAACACTACCAGGAAGGCGAGCGTCCAGCCGAGCTCCCGCCAGGCGCGCTTGTACAACAAGTAGGGGACGAGCAGGACCGGCACGGCTTTCGTGCTCGCCGCGACCGCGAGCGATAAGCCGCCCTGCGCCGTCCGGCCGCGGCCGAACAACCGAAACGCGAGCAGCACCAGAAACAGCACCTGCGCGTTGATCTGCGTGTGCTGCACGTGCTCCTGAAACAGCCGGGCGGTCAGCAGAAACGGCACGATCACGAGGCTGGAACCGAATGCCAGATGGCCTGCGTCGCGGGGCCAGAAGGTGATCGGTTCGTCGCTCGCTGCGAACATCTCTGTCGACAAGCGGCAGCATCCCCAGATCGCGAGCACGTCGCCCACCTGCCAGAGGCCCAACGCGAGGATCGCCGAGACCCTGGCGAGGAGCGCCAGGCCGCCGGCGATGAAAAAGAAAAAGGGCGGCCAGGTGTTGATCGCCAGGCTGTAGGGATCGCCCCCGGACAGCACCAGGTCGCCGACCTGGACGTACCCCTCGAAAATGACCGCGTGCTGGCGGCCCAACGATCTCCCGATCTCCGCCGCCGCCCAGAGCAACACCAGCGCGTACAGCGCGAGCTGTACGGACCGCGTCGCTCGCTCGCTCGAAAAGCGCGGCCACGGATCGCGCGGCAGCGGGAACCGCTGTCTCACGGGGAAGCCGGACGGAGGACGAAGTGGAGGCGGCGGTGCGCCTCGCGCACAGCGTGCTCCACCGCCTCGGGGGTCTCGCCACGCGCGAAGATGAAGCCGGGATAGCGGGAGCCCTCGGGCCAGGGCACGAGCGTCTCCCCGCGATGAGCGGTGATGACGACATCCTCCACGCCGGGGACGCGCTTCGCGTCATCGACACCGGTGAACTCCTCGAGGACCCCGGCACCCGGAACGGGAATCATCATCACGGCGGCGGCGTTTCGTTCCCGCTCGAGCGAGGGCAGCGACATGCCGAGGGCGTGACGCAGCACGATCTCTTCGAGCGAGATGGTGCCGTCACCGAACCGCAGCACGGCGGAACAGCGGCCGCCGATCGGCCGTGCAGCCAGCTCGATGAGCCATGCTCCCTGCTCATTGAACCGCAGCTCGGCATGGATCGGGCCTTCGCGCAGCCCGAGAGCGGCGGCGGCCTGACGGGCGCACTCGATCAGCGCGGTTTGCTCCGACACCGGATGGCGCGACGGCGTGACGTAGATCGATTCTTCGAAGAACGGCCCGTCGAGGGGATCGGGCTTGTCGAACAGGGCGAGCACATGCAGCTCCCCACCGACCAGCAGCCCCTCCAACGCGACTTCATATCCGGGGACGAACTCCTCCACGAGATACTCGAGCGTCGCATCGGCACACTCGCCGGCGTCATCCGTCGATTTCAGGATCGCTCCGACGCGAATGATGGCTTCGAGCAATTGCGTGGGGTTGTCCGCGCGGATCACTCCTCTACTGGCACTCAGCCGTACTGGCTTGACCACACACGGGTAGGACATCGATGCTGCGACCGCGTCGACGTGCTCGCCGATGGTGTGCACCCCGTATCTGGGGACCTGGACTCTCCCACCCGCCAAGCGCGTCCTCTGAAGATGCTTATCGCGAGCGGCGACGACCGCTTCGAGAGGGTTTCTCCCGCGACCGAGCGCATTCTCGATTGCGGTCGCGAGCACCACTGTGTCGTCATCGAGTCCCAGGGTTGCCTGGAAGGGATAGCTCGCGGCGACTCGTCGGGCTCTCTGAACGGACCAGTCAATTCTCCCGAAGTCGAGGGTGATGAGACCTTCCGGACGAGCTTGTTCGAATGTGCTGGGCTGTTCCGATGCAACGATGAGATCGATCTGCAGTCTGCGAGCCGCCTCCACGAACGCTGTGGTTCGGTACGTGGTGGTCGGCAACAGCAGCAGGAGGCGCGTCGGGCTACTTCTTGGCGGAAGCGAAGTACGGGTTGGTGCCGGAAGTGTGATCGGTGATGTCGACGATCCCCTTCACTTCCGGGAGGTACTGGTTCAGCATTCCTTCGATGCCCTGGCGCAGCGTCACGCTCGCCATGCCGCAGCCCTGGCAGCCGCCGCTCATGCGCAGCATCACGATCGATTCCTGCACGTCGATCAGCTCGACCCGGCCGCCGTGGCGCGCGACCATCGGGTTCACCTGTTGCTCGAAGAGATCGCTGACGCGCTCGTACAGCTCGTCGTCGGAGACCCGCGCCGCACCCGTCGCCGGCGGGCGATCGGCGATCGGCGGCGCGTCCGTGCTCAGCGCCTGACGAATCGCGGCGCCGACCGCCTTCCCCGCCACCTGCCACGCCTCAGGCGATTCCTTCACGACCGTGATCAGGTTTCCCGACACGATCAGCTCCTGGACGCCCGGCAGCGCGAACAGCGCTTCGGCGAGGGGCGATCCGGCGGCCTCGCCGCGGTCCGCAAAGCGGCGCACCCCCTGATAGACCGGGCGGTCGACGAGGAACTTGCAGCGCTGCGCGTCGACCGGCTCGGCGGTGATCCGAATATCGGAAGCCATGCTCGTAACCTAATTCCGCTCGCCGGCCCCGCGAAGCTGCTGGGCGGCCGCGACCAGATTCTTCAGCGCCGGCACGGTTTCCGCCCAACCGCGGGTCTTCAAGCCGCAATCGGGATTGACCCAGATCTGCCGCTCGTCGAGCACACCGCGCATCGCGGACAGCGCCGCAACGATCTCGTTCACGGTCGGGACGCGCGGTGAGTGGATGTCGTACACCCCCGGCCCGATCTCGTTGGGATAGCGGTAGCCCTGGAAGGCGCGCAGCAGCTCGGACCCCGAGCGGGCATTCTCGATCGAGATGACGTCGGCGTCCATCCGAGCGATCACCTGCAAGACGTCGTTGAACTCGCTGTAACACATGTGCGTGTGGATCTGCGTGTCGTCCGCCACGCCGCTCGTCGCCAGCCGGAAGGCGTTGACCGCCCACTCCTGGTAGGCGGCCCAGTCAGCCCGCCGCAGTGGCATCCCCTCGCGCAGCGCTGGCTCGTCGATCTGGATGATCCTGATCCCGGCAGCCTCGAGGTCATTCACTTCGTCCCGGATCGCCAGCGCCAGCTGCCGCGCCGTCTCGGCGCGCGGCTGATCGTCACGCACGAAAGACCACTGCAGAATCGTCACCGGACCGGTCAGCATCCCTTTCACAGGACGACGCGTCTTCGATTGCGCGAACGCACTCCAGCGCACCGTCATAGGACCCGGCCGGGCCACGTCGCCGAAGATGATCGGGGGTTTGACGTAGCGCGTCCCGTACGACTGAACCCAGCCGTGCTCGGTGAAGGCGAAGCCTGCGAGCTGTTCGCCGAAGTACTCGACCATGTCGTTGCGCTCGAACTCGCCATGCACGAGGACGTCGAGGCCGATGTCTTCCTGCAACGTCAGTGTCTTGGTGATCTGCTCCTCGATGAAGCGGTCGTACTCCGCGATGCTCAGCTCGCCGTTCAGGAAGCGCCGCCGGGCGGCGCGCACTTCGGCGGTCTGCGGGAACGAGCCGATCGTGGTCGTGGGATACGCCGGGAGATCGAGCTGGCGCTTGCGCCGCTCGCCGTAGGGCGTGGTGCGGCGCAGGTCGCGCTCGCTGATCGTGTCGACCCGCTTGCGGACAACGGCGTTGAGCGTGAGCGGGGAGGACCGCCGCGCCGCGGCCGCCTGCGCACTCTGCGCCAACGCAGCGGCCACGGCCGGAGACGAGCGCCCCTCGCGCAGCGCACGCGTCAGGGTCGCGACCTCGGCGAGCTTCTGCTTGGCGAAGGCCAGCCAGGGCAGGATCTCGGGATCGAGCTTCGTCTCCAGATCGAGGTCCAGCGGCACGTGCAGCAGCGAGCAGGACGGGGCGACCCACAGCGCGTCGGCCCCGATCTTGGCAACCGCCCGCTCCAGGAGCCTGAGCGCGGCGTCGAGATCGGTGCGCCAGATGTTGCGGCCGTCCACCACGCCGAGCGACAACACGCGACCCTTGGGCCACGCTGCGGGCAGCGCGTCGAGCTGCTCCGGGGCCCGAACGAGATCGATATGCAGCCCGTGTGTGGGCAGGGCGGTCGCCACGGAGAGGTTGTCCGCAAGCCCGGCGAAGTAGGTCGCCAGCATCAGTTTGGCCCCCCCGGTCCGCTCGGCCAGGAAGCCATACGCTTTGCGGAACGCCTCGCGCTCCCCCGCGGTGCGATCGAGGGCGAGACACGGCTCGTCGATCTGCACCCATTGGGCTCCGGCGGAAGCGAGCTGCTGGATCGCCTCAGCGTACACCGGGAGCAGGCTATCGAGCAGGCCGAGTCGATCGAACCCCTCGCGCTTTGTCTTGCCGAGGAGGAGGAAGGTGACGGGGCCGATCAGCACCGGCGTGGTGGTGATCCCCAGCTGCTTCGCCTCCGTGAACTCGGCCACCGGCTTCGTCGAGCTGAGGCGGAACTGCTGGTCTTCAGCGAACTCCGGGACGATGTAGTGGTAGTTGGTGTCGAACCACTTGGTCATCTCCATCGCGGTGACGTCTTTGCCGCCCCCCTGCACTCCACGCGCCATCGCGAAATACGTGTCGAGATCGACCGTCGAGCCGGTCCAGCCATAACGTGCGGGGACGGCACCCACCAGCGCACAGGTGTCGAGCACGCGGTCATAGAGCGAGAAATCATTCGACGGAGGGAGATCGATTCCGGCCTCGCGCTGCAGCCGCCAATGCCGCGACCGCAGCTCGACGCCGGTGGCAAGGAGCGTGTCCCGAGTCGTCTTGCCGCTCCAATACCCTTCCGTCGCGCGTTTCAACTCGCGCGCGGCGCCGAGCGGAGGAAAGCCGAGCGTATGGGAAGTTGGCATGGGGGGGGAAATCTACTCATGAAGCAGGACAGGTGGAGGCGGACGAGACCCCTCGCGCCCACCTCCAGCCCCGACGGCCGTGCCACTACGGTGATGCGACAACCACCTCCGTAACGACGCGCCGGAGTCGCCGATGACGGACCGTGAGGGTGCAAAATGGCCCGACACCTACGAACTGTCCGCGACCCTGCAGACCTGCACTTCGTAGACGGAGGCGTGCCTGGTCCTCCGCTACGGAGTCACAACTCACGGCAGATGGGGGTTGCCTTTCGCGTTCCCCTTCGGCTGCACGCTCTGACCAGCGTGCGCCTGGGCGGCCCGCTCGAGCCCCGACGCCGCAGCGCCGGGGGGAACACCGCTTGCGGCGGCGGCCTGAACCTGCGCCGGAAGGTTCGTCAGGTCCCCGAGGGGCAACCCAGATCGCACTTCAGCCCGGACGAGTCCCACCGTCTGAG
>DATFSB010000341.1:0-16094 GCA_035262825.1 Gemmatimonadales bacterium
AGTCGATACACACGGTCGACGTGCGCATCGTACAACGCCCGTTCGGCGGCGGGCTCCCCCGCGCGGACTCGGGCAATCAGCTCATGTTCGTCCACGCGACTCCGTACGGGGTGCTGTCATGTTTGTGACACGGGTTGGCAGAAAACAGTTGCGGGAAGCCAGGATAGGCGGGGACAGGCTGGATAGCAGACACACAGACGCACCGGGGTAAAGAGGGGCGAGAGAACTGGTATACCTGACTCCTCGAGCCTGTTCTCGCCGGTGCGTCTATTGCGTCTAGTCGTGCCGGTTCCTGCCTACCTGGTTCCGAACAGCCTGTCTCCTGCATCTCCAAGACCGGGCAGGATGTACCCCTTGTCATTCAGCTGCCTGTCCAGAGCGGCGGCATAGACCGGTACATCGGGGTGCTCGGCGTTCATGCGCCGGGCGCCTTCGGGGCAGGCGACGAGACACAGGAACCGGATGCGCTGCGCACCGGCGCGCTTCAGGGTGGCGACGGCGTCCGCCGCTGACCCGCCGGTCGCCAGCATGGGATCGAGCACGAAGAAGTCGCGGGCGTCGCCGTCCCTGGGAATCTTGAAGTAGTACTCGACCGGTTTCAGAGTGTCGTGATCGCGATAGATGCCGATGTGGCCGACGCGCGCCGAGGGAATCAGCTGCGTGATGCCGTCGACCATCCCGAGCCCCGCTCGCAGGATCGGCACGAGGACCAGCTTTTTCCCCGCGACCCGTTGCGCCTTCATCTTCTCGAGGGGCGTCTCGATGTCCACCGGCTCGAGCGGCAGGTCCTTCGTCACTTCGTACGCCATCAACATCGCGATCTCGTTCACCAGCTGCTTGAAGTCCTTCGTGCTGGTGTGGCGATCGCGCAGCAACGAAAGCTTGTGCCGGATCAGCGGATGATCGAGGACGGTGAGATTGGGGAACGGGGTCGTAGCCATGTGGCGCATAACCTACGCGCGGTTCGGCTGCGAGCCAGGGCGGGAGAGTTGAAAGTTGTCCGTCGGGCGCTAGAATCCGTCCCATCCCATCGTCAGTTCCCCTGAGAGGAGCAGTGTCATGAAGCGCGTCTCCGTCCTCCTCCTGGCGCTCGCGGTCGGTGCCGGATCCCTCACTGCACAGGCGCCGTCCAAACGCCGTATCGCCGTCCTCGATTTCGACTACGCGACGGTCCATCAGTGGGTGTACGACATCTTCGGCTCGGACCAGGACATCGGCAAAGGCATCGCCGACATGCTGGTCACCAACCTCGTGCGCAACGGCACCTACTCCGTGATCGAGCGCAAGCAGCTCGATCAGGTGCTGCGTGAGCAGAACTTCCAGCAGAGCGGTCGCGCCGACCCGTCGTCCGCCGTCCAGCTCGCCAAGATCCTCGGCGTAGACGCCATCATCATCGGCAGCATCACGCAGTTCGGCCGCGACGACAAGAAGCTCGGCGTCGGTGGAGCCGGCGTACACGTGGGCGGTATCGGCATCGGCGGGTTCGGCAAGAAGTCGGCGAAAGCCGTGGTCCAGATCGATGCCCGCATCGTGAGCACGACGACGGCCGAGATTCTCGGCGTCGCCACGGGACACGGCGAGTCGAAGCGCTCCGGGATGACTCTGGCGGGAGGCCTGGCCATCGGCGGGACGGGCGGCGCGGGCGTGCTCGATATGGGAAGCTCGAACTTTGCCAACACGATCATCGGGGAAGCGACGCGTCTTGCGGTCGACAGCCTCACCGGTCAGCTCGCTGCCGCGGCCGGTGGAATCCAGGAAACGAAGGTGGAGATCCGCGCCCTCGTCGCTGACGTCTCCGGTGGTGAGGTGACGATCAACGTCGGCACAGGCGCTGGTGTGAAGGTGGGCGCGGAGTACGACGTCATGCGGCCCGGGCGGGAGATCAAGGATCCGGCGACCGGTCGTGTGCTGCGGCGCACCACGACGCCCGTCGGAAAGCTCAAGGTCACCCAGGCCGACGAAGGCTCGGCGACCGGGACACTCACGGGCGGGCCGGCTCGCGTCGGCGATTGCGTCGGCACTTGTCCCGCGAACATGGGCAGCGCCGGCGGTGCGGCACCACCCGCCGTCGAGCCGCTCAACAACCCGAACGCCGCCGCCCCCCCGACCTCTGGAGGCGCCCTCCCGGCGCTCTACAGCCAGCCTATCAGCGGCCCGTTCACCTGGGGCATGTATTCCTTCAAGGGGACGGAGCACTTCCGCTACAATGTGCAGCAGCGCGAAGGCAACGAGGACAAGGCCGGCAGCTACACCTTCGACGCCAAGCCGGCCGGCAACGGCCGCACCCGGCTCAGCGTGGCCGGGAATCTGGGGAGTGACAGCTACTCATCGACGGTGACGATCGGCCCGAACGAAGGAATCCCGATGATGCAGCTCATCGGACTCGGCCCCGTCGGGCTGGCGCTGTTCAATCCGATGTGGATGATGCTGTTCGGCGGTCACGAGTGGGAGCTCGGCAGCGGCTGGCAATCGACCTCGAATGGCAAATCCTCGTCATTTAAGGTGGAAGAGAAGTGCTCGCAATCGGGGGTGAACGGCCTGAAGGGCGTGTGGCGTGAGAATCAGAAGGTGCTCCTGGAGATGTGCGTGAGCCCGAACGTCGGCTTACCGCTCATGGAGACGTTCCACAACGACGACGGCTCGACGCTGGCGATGCAGCTGGTCGAATTCCGGCCCTGACTCTCGGCTGCCTCCAAGAAGGAATACTGCCCCGGCCATTGGTCTGGGCAGTCTGTTTCTGCATCCGCTCTAACGACGCCGGTTCCCCTTCCACAACGTAGATTGGCTGTCCTCCCCTTGTATCTGGAGCGCGCCGTGCGGCCAGTCCTGTTGCACCTGATCCTCGTCTCCCTCGCGATCGGCTCGCTTGCCCCGGCTCGCGCTCAAGCGCCGGCGGGGAAACGGCTCCCCACCTCCGGTGATTTCGTGTATCGGCTGCGGTCGGTCTCCGATCCGCAGCTCGCCCCCGGCGGTGAGTGGGTCGCCTACACCGTCACGACGATCGATTCAGCGAAAGACGCGCGCGACGCCGACATCTGGATGACCAGCTGGGACGGCACGCAGACGATCCGGCTCACGGCGAGCTCGGAGAGCGAGACGTCGCCGCGCTGGAGTCCTGACGGCCACTCGCTCGCCTTTCTCTCCGGACGCCAGGACGGCAAGGGCGACCAGGTCTGGATGCTGGATCGCCGCGGCGGGGAGGCCCAGCGCCTCACGACGATCAAGGGTGGCGTGGATGCGATGCAGTGGTCGCCCGACTCGAAGCGCCTCCTGCTCGTTGCGACCATCGATCTCGATACGGCGAAGACCGACACCACCAGGAAGCAGCCGATCGTCATCGACCGCTACCTCTTCAAGGATGATGGCGCAGGGTACCTGACGACGAAACGCAGCCATCTCCTCTTGTTCGACATCGCGACGAAGAAGGTGGACACGCTCACCACCGGACCCGCCGATGACGAGGATCCGCAGTGGTCACCGAACGGTGGCCGCATCGCCTTCGTACGGACACCGTTGCCCGAGCCGGGCACCGGCCAACAGTCCGATGTCTTCGTCGTCGACGCCAGACAGGGGGCGACTCCCAAAGCGCTGACGTCATTCCCGGGCCCTGATCGCGGACCGCTGGCCTGGAGTCCCGACGGCGCCTGGGTGGCGTTCTTCCGGACCGACGAGCCGAAGTATTACGCATATCAGGCGCGCACCCTCGCGCTCGTGAAGAGCGACGGCAGTGCGCCCGCCCGCGTGTTGACGGCGGCGTTCGACCGGCCGCTCGATGCGCCGACGTTCAGCGCCGACGGGCAATCGGTATCGGCCATCGCAGTCGACGATCGCACCCAGGGGATGGTGCGGGTCTCGACGGTGGACGGCCATGTCGATCGCATCGACCGCGAGCGCCACGTCGTGCTCGACTATTCGGCCGGCGCGCTCGCCGGCGCACGCGCGGCGTTGCTGCTGTCGACTCCCGAGCGGCCGGCCGAAGTGTTCGCGTCGGAGGGGGGTGCGCTGCGCCAGCTGACCCATGTGAACGATTCGCTCGTCGCCGCGCTGACGCTCGGTTCGACGGAGGACTTCGCCTCGAAGAGCAGCGACGGCAACGACGTGCACAGCGTACTGGTGCGTCCCGCCGGGGCGACACCTGGCACCTCGCTGCCGCTGATTCTCTTCATCCACGGCGGACCGGACGCGCAGAGCAACTACGCGTTCAATCCGACGGCGCAACTGTTCGCCGCCGCCGGGTTCGCGACGTTGGCGGTGAACTACCGCGGCTCGAACGGTCGAGGACTCGCCTATCAGCGGGCGATCTTCGCCGACTGGGGCAACAAGGAAGTCGTCGACCTGTTGGGGGCCGTTGATCAGGCGGTGCGTTCAGGAGTCGCCGATCCCGACCGGCTCGGCATCGGCGGCTGGAGCTACGGCGGGATTCTCACCGATTACACGATCGCGACGACGCCGCGCTTCAAGGCCGCGATCAGCGGGGCGGGGAGTGCGTTGCAGCTGTCGATGTACGGGACGGATGAATACATCACCCAGTACGAGCTGGAGCTGGGCCCGCCGTGGAAGTCCCGTGACCTCTGGGTCAAGCTCTCATACCCGTTCTTCCAGGCGGACCGGATCAAGACGCCGACGCTGTTCATGGGCGGTGACGTCGATTTCAACGTGCCGATCATCGGCGGCCAGCAGATGTATCAGGCATTGCGAGAGCTGGGTGTGCCGACGGAGCTCGTGATTTATCCGAATCAACATCACGGGCTGTCGGTGCCGAGCTTCTTGAAGGACCGGCTTGATCGCTACGTGGCGTGGTACACGCGGTATGTGAAGCAGACGACGGCAATCGGAGCACGGAGGTAGGCTCCGTGCTCCGTGGTGTTTACCGCCAACGGCCTTCGAGGTAGAACCAGCCGTTGCGGTTGTGATGCCAACGGCCGCGTTGCCAATGGTGTCCCTGTTCCACGACGATCCATTGACCCGGGACCCAGTCGTACGACGCGCCGCCCCAGCGCCAGTAGCCGTCGATCCAGTAGTACTGCGGACCGGGGGCAGGACCGATGATTTCGACACGATCCGGCGGAGGAGCGTACGAGGCGTAGACGACGTCACCGGACGCGAGGTAGCCACCGCATCCGATGGCGGCCGCCACCAAAGCTGCCAGGAGGCCCCAGACCCACAGGCCTCGGTTCGAGTTCGTGTTCATCGCGAAACTCCTTTCTTGCTGCCCTGCCTGTCTCATTACCCCTCGGGTTCCCGCGCTAGGCAAAACGGCCTCGCTGACCGTGGAACATGTGACGGGCAACACGGGAACCCACTGCCGGGCTGTCGGGAGGCTCGCTAAGTTCTTGGGCCGGTTTTTCACGCGGCCAGGTAGCTCAGTTGGTAGAGCAGCGGACTGAAAATCCGCGTGTCGGCAGTTCGATTCTGCCCCTGGCCACTCGATGGACGTGACTTCCCCGTTCGAAGCCTGGGCCAACTTCTACGTCATCGTCGGCTCCTCGGCCGGCGCCCTCACCGGACTGCAATTCGTCGTGATGGCGCTCGTCGCGGACCGCCCGTTCGGCACCATCGGTGACATCAACGCCTTCGGATCGCCGACGGTCGTGCACTTCGGCGCCACACTCCTGATTTCCGCGATTCTCTCCGCCCCCTGGCACCGGCTCGGCAGCGCTGGTGCGGCGCTCGCGGTGTGTGGAGCGGCCGGTTGCGCGTACAGCTTCATCGTGATCCGGCGTACCTTGCGCACCACCAGCTATCGGGCGGATTTCGAAGACTGGCTCATGTTCGTCATCCTGCCACTCGCCGCGTACATCGGCCTGCTGGTCGCCGCCATTGTCTTGCAGAACAGTTCGGGCCCGGCGCTGTTCGCCATCGCGGGGGCTTCCCTGGTGCTGCTCTTCGTCGGGATACGCAATGCCTGGGACACGGTTGTCTATGTCGCGTTGCAACGCCACAACCGTCCGAAACCGACCAAGAAACCGTAGCGCCGCGCCGCTTGTCCGCTTCGTCCCAGGGTGCTTGCGGTCTCCGCGCAAAAGGCGTACAGTCCCGTATGCCGCCCACGCCGGCGGAATCAGGATCCTGAGGGTGGTCGCGCCACCCGTAACTCGGAGGTCAGAGCAGATGAAGTGGACGAAGCCCGAAGTCGAAGTCATCGAGCTCGGCATGGAAATCGGGGCGTACGCCGGCTCGGCCTGAGCAAGGCCGACAGCACCAGAAACGACAGGGGCCGGGTCTCGAACCCGGCCTCTCTCTTTCTCCCCCCGATCGATCGTGCACGTCATCCTCCTCGGTACCGCAGCCGGCGGCGGTGTGCCGCAATGGAACTGCGGCTGTCGCAACTGCCGCGCCGCGCGCGCCCGGGGACGCGGACGCACGCAGTCGTCCGTCGCGGTGAGCCCGGACGGCGAGCGCTGGATCCTGCTGAACGCGTCCCCGGACCTGCGTACGCAGCTCGCCGCCCACACGCCGTTCTGGCCGGTGGAGCTGCGCGATTCGCGCATTCGTGCCGTCGTCCTGACTGACGGCGAGATCGACCACACGCTAGGTTTGCTGCTGTTGCGCGAGGGAACGTCTCGCATGCCCGTGTACGCCCCCAGCGGCGTGGCCGCGTTGTTCGCCGGTCCGTGGCCGCTCACCACCGTCCTCGAGCCGTACTCCGGAATCGACGTGCGGCCCCTGCCGCCGCGGCGCTCTGCCGCGCTGGCCGATGCCGACGGTCGCTCCCTCGATCTCACCTGCACCGCGGTGCCGCTGGGCCGGCGGCCGCCGCGCTATGCGTCCGGGGCTGCGGGCGGCGACCTCGAAGTGGGACTGCGCATCCAGGACCCGGCGACCGGAGGAAGTTTCGTTTACGTGCCCGTGGCCGCCGCGTTGGACGACGACGTCTGCGCGCTCGCCGCCGGCGCCGATCTCCTGTGTTTCGACGGAACGTTCTGGTCGGACGCGGAGCTGCATGGTCTCGGAATCGCGGCGCCGAGTGCCAGGACCATGGGACATGCCCCGCTCGGGGGACCGGATGGGAGCCTCGCACGCTTGGCGCATGTCGGGGCGAAGCGCACCGTGTTGGTGCACATCAACAACACCAATCCCATCCTCGCGATCGACTCGCCCGAGCGGGCGCAGGTGACCGCTGCCGGCGTGGAGATCGGCGAAGACGGAATGGACTTCACGCTATGACGAGTGCGCTGCGCAGTCCACGTGACGATGCCTCGGTCCCCTGGTCTCGGGAGGAGCTGGAGCGTCGGCTGCGTGCGGTCGGTGCAGCTCGCTATCACAACCGCCACCCGTTCAACCGCCGCATGCACGAGGGCGAGCTTTCCCGTGCCGAGCTGCAGCTGTGGGTCGCGAACCGGTACTGCTACCAGCAGGCGATTCCGATCAAGGACGCCGCCATCCTGTCCAACTGTCCCGAGCAGCCGGTGCGGCGCGCCTGGATCCAGCGCCTCATTGATCACGACGGTTGCGAGGGCAGCGAGGGCGGCCTCGAGGCCTGGCTGCGTCTCGCCGAAGCGATGGGAGTGGAGCGGGACGTCGTGGTGTCGGGGACCAGAGTCCTGCCGGGGGTGCGTTTCGCGGTAGATGCCTACGTGCAGTTCTGCCGCACCCGGCCCTGGCTGGAAGCAGTTGCGGCATCGCTGACCGAGCTGTTCGCGCCGACGATCGTCAGTGAGCGGCTGTCCGCGATCCTCACCCACTACCAGTGGATCGAGCCGGCAGGCCTCGAGTATTTCCGCAGTCGCCTGACCCAGGCGCCGCGCGACGCGGACTACGCGCTCGGTCTCGTGCTCGAGCGCTGCGTCACGCGCGAATGGCAGGACCGTGCCTTGGCTGCCCTGAACTTCAAATGCGACGTGCTCTGGTCGCTGCTCGACGCGGTGGAGCGGGGCGCGATTGCGGACGAAGCGCCATGACGCCACGCGTTGCGGCGAAGGCTCGGCTGCAGTGGGACGGCGTGCGCAACCGCCACATCTTGCTCTACCCAGAAGGATTGGTCGCCCTGAATCCAACGGCAGCCGAGATCCTCGCTTTGTGCGACGGCCGCCGCACCGTAGACGACATCGTAAGGGTGCTGAGGAGCAAGTACGCGTCGCAGGACATCACCGCCGACGTCGAGGAGCTGCTCGCCGGACTCGCCGCGAAGGGGTTGGTGACTTACGACGCCTAGACCGCTCTGGCTCCTCGCCGAGCTCACCTACCGCTGTCCGCTGCAGTGCCCCTATTGCTCGAACCCGCTCGACTTTGCGGGGAGTCGTTTCCGGCACGAGCTGACAACCGATGAGTGGTGCCGGGTGTTTCGTGAAGCGCACGCGCTCGGGGTGGTGCAGCTCGGCCTCTCGGGCGGAGAGCCGACGCTCAGACCCGATCTCCCCGCGCTGGTGCGTTGCGCCAAGCAGCTCGGACTCTACTCGACGCTCGTGACGTCGGCGTATCGTCTGAAGCGAGAGCGCCTCGCGGAGTTGAAAGCAGCCGGGCTCGACCACGTGCAGATCAGTATTCAGGCTGCGGACGCCGAGCTGTCTGATCGCATCGCGGGAGCAGCCGCCTACGCCGACAAGCTTGTCGCGTACGAGGCGACGCGCGAGTTGGGGTTCCCGCTGACAGTCAACGTGGTGCTGCACCGCGACAACCTGCATCAGGTCGAAGCCCTGATCCGGCTCGCCGAGCGGCTCGGCGCCGAGCGCATCGAGCTCGCCAATACGCAATTCTACGGCTGGGCGCTGCACAACCGTGCCACGCTGATGCCGACCCGGGAGCAGCTCGCCGCCGGGTGGGAGGTCGTGCAGCGCGAGCGGCGGCGGCTCGGGTCCCGGCTCGAGATCGTGTGGGTGCTCCCCGACTACCATGAGGAGTTTCCCAAGCCGTGCATGGGCGGGTGGGGCAACGCGTACATGACCGTGACCCCCGCGGGTGAAGTGTGGCCGTGCCATGCCGCGGGTCGGATCAAGACCCTGAGCTTCGCTAATGCGCGCGATCGGTCGCTCGAGTGGATCTGGAACGAGTCCGACGCCTTCACACGGTTTCGCGGCGACGCCTGGATGCCGGACCCGTGCCGCTCGTGCGAGCGGAAAGCGAAGGACTTCGGTGGCTGTCGCTGCCAGGCGTTTCTCATCGCGGGAGATGCGGGGGTGACCGACCCCGTCTGCTCGCTCTCCCCGCATCGGCCCCTGATCGACGCTGCGCTCAACAGGGAGACAGACCGCACGCCGTGGACATATCGCGCAGCGCCCGTCTCGCGCGTCCTGGCCGGCGGATGACCGCCGCCGCAGCGATCCAGCGCCCGACGCGCATTTCTTTCTACTGTAATGGACCGGGACGCTACGACGCTCGCTTGACATCCCGGGGCGACGGAGGAAGTTAGGCCCGTGACGCCGCGCAGTGAGTTTCGGGTATCGGTGACGAAGGACCACCTCGTCTTCGCGTCCGCCCATTTCATCACGCTCCCCGGCCACCGCTGCGAGCCGCTGCACGGCCACAACTACCGTACTCGCGTCGCGATCGAGGGTGGGCTCGATCCGGAGGCCCATTTCGTCTTCGACTTCAGCGTCCTGAAGCAGCTGACCAAACGCCTCGTGGACGAAATCGACCACAAAGTGCTGTTACCGCTCGAGAGCGACATCGTGAAGGTGACCACCCAGGGTGCGTCGGTGGCGGTCGCGGTCGCAGGGAAGCCGCGCTACGTCTTCCCGGTCGAGGACTGCGCCCTGCTTCCCGTGCCCAATACCACGGTCGAGATGCTGGCGCGCTATCTCGCCGGTCGCGTCAGATCCGAGATCGACCGCTCGGCAGCGGTGCGGCTCGCGGCGGTGGAAATCGAAGTGGAAGAGAACTTCGGGCAATCGGCGACGTACCGGGAAACCCTGTCGTAAGCTCGCGGAGCGCATGGATGGCGAAAGATCCGACCTACGGCGAAGCGCAGATCAGGGACTTGCTCAAGGACCTGCCCGGGTGGTCGTACGCGGACGGGTGGATTCATCGCACGTACACGACCGACGGCTGGCCGACCACGTTGATGCTCGTGAATCTGATCGGCTACATCGCCGAGGCCGCCGATCATCACCCCGACTTGAACGTGAGCTGGGCGCGCGTCGTCGTGAAGCTCCAGAATCACTCGGCCGGGGGCATCACCGACAAGGATTTCGAGCTGGCGCGGCGGTTCGACGAGGTCGCCTTGTGGCGACCGTCGGGCGGCGCGCTGCGCGGAACGGCGAGGAAATTCGTGCAGCCGTGAGCGGTTTCGCACCGCTCGTCCTGGAGCTCGATCCGCCGCCCGATCCGCTCGACTGCTGCGTCCGCTGCCGCGATCTGCCGTTCCTCATCTTCCTCGATAGCGCTGCGCCTTCAGACCGCCTGGGACGCTATTCCTTTCTCAGCGCCGATCCGGCCTTGGTATTGCGGAGCAGAGGGGCGCGGACGGAGCGATGGACCGGAGCGGCGGGGACATGGGAATTGACCCCCGAGGATCCGCTCGATTACGTGCGCGCCTTGCTGCGCGAGCATACCGCGTCCGCAATCCCGGATCTGCCGCCGTTTCAGGGCGGCGCCGCGGGATACATCGGCTACGACTGGGGAACACGTCTCGAGCACGTTGCTCCGCCACGATTCGACGACCTCGCGATTCCCGACTGTCTGCTCGGCTGGTACGACTGGGTGATCGCCTGGGATCATCAACAACGACGCGCCTGGCTGATCTCGACCGGGTTATCGGAGACCGGCGCAGACCGCCCGCGTCGTGCCGCGGAGCGTCAGGCGGCGATCCGCGCGCTGCTCGCCGGGGAGCGCCGCACACCATCCTCGCCGTTGCGTCCGCAGGCGCACCGTGCGACGACGACTCCGGCTCCGCCGCTCCACCCGTTTGCCGGCGGGATTCAATCCACGTTTACGCGGTCCGGCTACTGCGACGCGGTGCGCCGCATCATCGACTACCTGCACGCGGGAGACATTTTCCAGGCGAACCTGTCGCACCGGTTGCAGACCCGGCTCGCCGAGCCGCCGTTCGACCTGTATCGGCGTCTGCGCCGGCACAATCCCGCGCCGTTCGCCGCGTATCTCGATTTCGGCGAGCTCGTCATCGCGAGCTCGTCCCCGGAGCGGTTCCTGCGCGTCTCGCCCGACACCCGGGTCGTCGAAGCGCGCCCCATCAAGGGCACGCGTCCACGCGGGGAGGCTCCAGAGGACGATGCGGCGCTGCGCCAGCAGCTCCATCAGAGCGAAAAGGATCGCGCCGAGCACGTCATGATCGTGGACGTGTTGCGGAACGATCTCTCGCGCGTGTGTCGGCCCGGCAGCGTGCGCGTCCCCGAGCTGTTCGCGCTGGAGCAGTACGCAACGGTGCACCATCTCGTCAGCACGGTGGTCGGCGAGCTCGCCCCGGACCGCGATGTGGTGGACCTGTTGCGCGCATCGTTTCCCGGCGGCTCGATCACCGGCGCTCCCAAGATCCGCGCGATGCAGATCATCGCCGAGCTGGAACCGACGGCGCGGGGCGTGTACTGCGGATCGATCGGCTACCTGAGCGTCACCGGTGCTCTCGACACCAGCATCGTGATCCGCACCTGCCTGGTGCTCAGGGACGACGTCTACTTTCAGGTTGGTGGCGGGATCGTGGCGGACTCCGATCCCGAGCAGGAGTACCGCGAAACGCTGGACAAAGGGCGCGGCTTCTTCGCCGCCCTCGGCACTACGTGATGCGTGTGATCCACGACTCGGGCCACCGGGCCCGCACGCGAGCGTCGAGCCCCCACGTACGACCCGTCCGCGAGAAGAAGAACGCGATCATGCATGCGGCGAGCACTACGTGGAATCCCTGCTGGCTGAATCCCATCCATTGCGTCGCCAGGCCATAGTTCAGGACCAGCCAGAGCCCCAGCGCCGCGGCGACCGGCGTGAGCAAGCCGAGCGTCAAGCCGATGCCCACCGCTGCCTCTCCGAACGCCGTGAGCTGGGCGAACAGCGCGCCATGCGGGAGCACCGTCTGCTCGAGGAAGTCCTTCACGAAGCCGATGGGATTCCCGTCGGCGTACTTCGCGATCAGGATCGGCATGGTGTGGAGCCAGCGCCCGGACGCAGTGGGCACGGGGAGGAATCCCCAGGCGAGCGTGATGCTCAACTTGGTCACGACGCCCTTCAGGAACCACAGGCCCACAACGATTCTCAGGGCGGCGAGCCAGCGATCGGGATACCGAACCGCCATCAGCGTTCCCTCCTCGAACTATTTGTCGTGGGTCCGGTATAAAATCCCACTCATGTACATCCAGCGGTTGTTCCTGCTCGCAACGGGCCTGCTCGTCGCGTCTCCAGCACTCGTCCTGGCACAATACGGCTCACCCCGCGGCGGGATGAGCGGGGCCCCGAGCTTCGGACGGGAACGCTATCCTGTCCCCGCGCTCCCCGGCGCCGAGCTCGACGGGCCACCAGACACCGCTACGATGCGCACGATTGCGTCGTTGAGCGACTCCCAGATAGCACGCTACGCACAGGTTTACGATTCCTTCATGGTGGCGACCCGGCCGCAGCGTGACAGCGCCAGGGTGGCGACCGACAAGATGAACGCCCGGCTCGACGGCGGCGACCGGGCGGCGGCGCAGTTCTACGCCGAGCTGCTCCAGGATCTGGGCAAGACGCTGCGCGGCCGCCAGGACAAGTTCGACGACCGCTTGAAAAGCTTGCTCAGCGGCGACCAGCTGAAGGCATACAAGCGCTGGGAGGAAGACGCCCAGCGCAGCACTCAGCAGCGCAACCGGGCCGAGGCGGTGCGGTGGCAGGAGCCGTCGGGCTTCGCCGGAGGGTTTGGACTCGGGGAAGAACGCCGCACCACCGTCCAGACGGCGGGTGTGGTCTCCCCCGATCTCGGCGCTCAGGCGGTACGCGTCGGCCGGACGCTCTACATCTCCGCCCAGACGGCGCTCGATAGCTCCGGCAGTATCGTCGGCAAAGACCTCGCCGCTCAGGCCGTGCAGGCGTTCCGCAATCTGACCGCCGTCCTCAAGAGCGCGTCGTCCACTCCCGGCGACATCGTGCGGTTGACGATCTACGTGGTCAACTACGACCCGAAGGACGTCACGGCGATCCGCAGCGCCGGTGGGGCGTTCTTCTCGGGACGCGATGCGCCGGTAGCCACGATCCTCGGCGTCCAATCGCTCGCCCAGCCGGGATTGCTCATCGCGATCGAAGCGACCGCCGTTACCCGTTAGTGCGTGCCGACGGCTCCCGCCGCTGAGCCGGGCTTGAGATAACGCGCCAGGTGATCGCTCGTCGCCTGCTGGATCAAAAAGAAGCTCTGCTGATTGTACGCCGCCCCGTGGTGGCCCGGCGGGTAGATCCGCAGGTCGACGTCCAGCCTCGCGTCGGCGAGCGCCGTCAACAGCTGCATCGTGTTCTGTGGATGCACGTTGTCATCCATCATCGAGTGAATCAACAACAGGTGCCCCTTGATCTGCCCGGCGTGCTTGACGCCCGAGCTCGAGTCGTACCCCGCCGCGTTGTCGCCCAGTAACCCCATGTAGCGTTCCGTGTAGATGCTGTCGTACAGCCGCCAGTCGGTCACCGGCGAGTTCGCCATCCCGACGGTGAAGATGTCGGGATACATCTCCATCGTGTACACGGTGCTGTAGCCGCCGTAGCTCGTCCCGATGATCGCGACGTGCGCGGCGTCGGCGTAGCTCTTCGTCCCCAGAAACTTCGCGGCCTCGGCGAAGTCGTGCGCCTCCCAGTAGCCGAGCCGTTTGTAGACGGTCTTCATGAACACGCTGCCGTAGTTGTTCGTGCCGCGGTTATTCACCCCCACCACGAGATAGCCCTGCTGCGCCAACCACTGCGTCCAGGTGCTGCCGCTGAACGAGTTGTAGACCTGCTGCGAGCCAGGTCCGCCGTAGATCGCGAACACCATCGGATAGCGGCGCGTCGAGTCGAAGGGCACCGGTTTGACGACCGAGATGTCGATCTGCGCCGAGTCGCTGGTGGTGAAGCGCATCAACGCCGGCGCCGAGTAGGCGTGGGTGGCGAGCCACTGCGTCACGTTCGCATTGTCCTCGAGCTTCTTGAGCAGGCGTCCCGCCCCGGGCCGATCGCCCGTCGCCCACAGCTCGACCTGCCGCGGCTGGCTCACCGCCGACCAGCGATCGATGTAGTAGCGGGTGTCCGGGGACATGTCGATGTTGTGGGTGCCCGCGCTGGTCGTGAGACGGCGCGCGCCCTTGCCGTCGAAGCCGACGGCATAGAGCTGGCGCTCGAGCGGAGACGCTTCCGTCGACGTGTAATAGATGATCCCGCGCGGGCTGTCGGTGCCCTCGATGCGGGTCACGCTCCAGCGTCCTCGCGTCACTTGCCCCAGCAATTTGCCGGAGTAGTCGTAGCGGTAGATGTGCTGCCAGCCGTCGCGATCCGAGATCCAGAGGAATTCAGCCCGCCCCGCCGGGAAGCTCATCAGATCCTGGACGTTGGCGTAGAAGTCGAACACGTCGATCCAGGTGTCCGAGCCTTGCGTGAACACGAGCCGTTTCCCGCCCGTCTTCACGTCGAAGAAGTACAGCTTGACGGTATTCTGCGGCCGGTTGAGGGTGATGACGGCGAGCGTGTCCGGACGGCTGGTCCAGTACATGCGCGGGATGTAGAACTCGCCGGTCTCACCCGGATCGAGCCAGACCGAGTGCCCCGAATGCGCGTCGACCACCCCGATGCGCACCGTGGGGTTCGAGTCGCCCGGCTGGGAGATCCGGATGCTGGTCCATTCCGGATGGAGGCCGGCGAAGTCGGTAAACTGATTCACCGGCTCGGCCCCTTCATCGAGATGCCAGTAGGCGATGTAGCGGCTGTCGGGTGACCAGTTCCACGCCTGCGCCAGCCCGAACTCCTCTTCGTAGACCCAGTCGAAATGTCCGTTGTAGCTCGTGGGCGTCGCGTCGGATGTCAGCTGCGTCTCGTGCTTTGCTGCCAGATCGTAGACGAACATGTTGCCGTCGCGCTCGTAGCCCATCGCCGATCCGTCCGGTGACAGCTCGGCGGTGCGCGCCCCGCGCGCCCCGATCGTGAGTGCGCGATCGGCCAGAGCGTACACGTAGTAGTCGGAGGTGCCCGAGCGGCGGTAGAGCTGCTTGAAGTGAGTCTGGAACACCAGGTGCTTCGAGTCGTGCGCCCACTGGAACGACTCGTACTCGAACGGCTCCGCCGTTCCGGGGAAGGTGAGCCCGGCGGCCCGGAACAGCAGGCTGTCCTTCAACGTCGCGGGATCGAAGACCCGGATTTCTTCGCCGCCCGAATCGTTGCGGGCGGTGAAGCTGTAGCGGCGTCCGCCGTCGATCCAGTTCACGTCCCGGGGTCCCCCCCGTCCCGCCAGCGCCGCCCCCGACCGCATCGCGTCCTGGAGCGAGGCGAAGCGGGTGGGCGCCTGGGCGGCGAGAGACAACGGGAGCGCACAGATGGCGACGGCCAGCGTCGGCAACAGCGGAGCACGCATGGAGGGGCTCGCGAGCGAGGGGGCATGAGGCGGCACCGGGGCGCCGCGCAGAGAACGCCGAAAGATGTCGGGGACCCGAGCCCCGGGGCAGGGGGACGCCCGAATTGACGCGCGTCGCCTCCGTCCCTAGCGTGCTGACACATCCCAGCGGAGGACGACGGTGCAGCAGGTGAAGGGCTCGGTCTTGATTTCTCGCATGGCGTTCGTGGAGCAACATGGCGGTGCCGACGCCGTCGAGCGGGTGCTGGCCACCCTTGCTCCGGCGGACCGCACGCAGCTCCGCAATCTGGTGGCGATCCAGTGGTGCCCCTTCGAGCTCGGGCGCCGGCTGGACAATGCAATCGTGAACGTGCTGGGCGGGGGACGCGCGCAGTTTTTCGAGCGCCTCGGTGCCGCATCGGCCGACGCCAACCTCACCGGCGTCCACAAGGCATTTCTTACGCCCGGCAATCCGCAGGCGTTCCTCGCGAAGGCGCCGCAGATCTATAAGCTCTACTACGACACCGGTCACCGGGACTACACGCAGACCGGTCCCACCGCCGCGGTGCTCACCACGCACGAGGCCGAGACGTTTTCGGCCCCCGACTGCCTCACGGTCATCGGCTGGTACCGCCGGGCCCTCGAGATGTGCGGCGCGAAACACGTGCACATC
>DATFSB010000342.1:0-5211 GCA_035262825.1 Gemmatimonadales bacterium
CACCCTACCGGGCTTTCACGTTTTTCGGCAACAGCTTTGCCGGCTCGGTGCTCGTGCAGCGCGCGCTGAACGTCGCCCAGATCGGCGGCGCGCCGCACGACTCGGCGCAGGTGTTCAGCCGCCGCTCCGCCCGGGTCGGCAACCTGCCACGCGAGCTGGAGCTGAGCTTCCTGACGCTCGAGCTGAGCGACATCGTAGCCGCCTACGGACCGAGTCACGCACTGTCGAAAGCAGTGCTGGCGGGCCAGCCGTCGCCGCTCGCCGCCGCCCAGGCGCTGATCGATCATTCCGTGCTCGAGGATTCGGCCAAGGCGGCGCAGGCGCTGGCCGCCGGGCTCCCCACCGACGATCCCGCCGTCCGCCTCGTGACGGCACTGCTGCCGGCATGGCGGGCATTTCAAACGGAGGCCGGTCGTCTCTCCGTCAGCGAGCGCGAGCTGGCCGGTGAGCTGGGGCGGGCCCGATTCGCGGTCTACGGTCGGGCGCTCCCGCCGGACGGCACCTTCTCTCCGCGCGTCGCCGACGGCGTGGTGGCGGGCTACGCCTACAACGGCACCGAGGCACCGCCGTTCACAACGTTCTTCGGGATGTACGACCGCTTCCGGGCCGCTGGTCCCGGAACCGATTGGGATCTGCCGTATCGCTGGCGCACGCCGCCCGCGGGACTCGACCTCGGTACGCCGCTCGACTTCGTGTCGACGGCGGACACCTACGGCGGGAACTCCGGATCTCCGGTCGTCACCAGAGATCTGCGGCTCGTAGGGCTCAACTTCGACCGCAACATCGATGCGCTGGTACGCGACTACATCTATCTCCCCGAGCGCGGGCGCAACGTTATGGTGGATGTGCGTGCGATCCAGGCGGCGCTCGACAAGGTCTACGGGGCGCGTCGGGTGGTCGCAGAGCTGTTGACCGGAGAGCTGGGAACGACCGACTCCCCGTAGGCTAGAAGGGCGTTATGGGTCGTGAGTAGTGGATAAAGTTGTTACCCACGACCCATAACTCACTACGCTTTTTTCCCGTACCTCTCGATCACCCGCCGCACCGCATCGCTCAACTCGACTTCGCTCTCCGGCAGTTTCGCACCCGCCGCGAGCAGCGCGTCCACCACGCCGGGGTAGTCGCCGGTTTGGCGGTGCCAGCCGTGTTCCGACCCGTGCAGCGCCCATCCCAGCGCGGTGCCATCGTGATCGGTGTCGCGCAGCTCGATGGGAGGATCATAGCGGAGGATTTCGCGCACCATCTCCGCGTTGCCGTGCCAGGCGGCCCAGTGCAGCGGCGTGCCGCCGTGCTGGCCGCGTACCGCGACCGGCCACCCGGCGGCGAGCATGAGTCGCACCGCCGCCGTGTTGTTGCTCTGCGCGGCGCGCACGAGGTGTTTGCGGTCTCCCTCGGAAAGGGCCGCGGCGAGCTGAGGCCGCGCGGCCAATAGTTGTCGAAACGTGGATTCGTCGCCGAGGTCGCAGGCGAGCGCGAGCTTCAATTCGTCGGGCGTGCGTTCCATGAGAAACTGGAAGACGTCCTCATGGCCGAATTCCCGCGCCACGCTGTGCGGCGTGGCGAGCTGTCCCAGAGTCCACATGTAGATGTGGCCGCCAGCACGTGGATCGTGCTTGGGAAACCACTCATCCGAGACATACATGCGGATGCACCGGGGGTCAGCCTCGAGATGCCGGCGCACCAGCGCCAGGTCGCCGAGTGCCGCCGCCATCAGGATGTCGGTGTGGCAGCCGCGAGACACGAGAAAGCGGACGACGTCCTGGCGGTCGCGGATCATGTACTGCGCCGGCGTGGACTCGTGATCCACGTCCCGCGCGTCGATGTCGGCGCCGTGGTCGAGGAGCCACCGGGCGACGTGGACTGTCCGGGCCTCGTGCAGCGGGGTGTGGCCGTCGCCGCCGCGGGCGTGCACCAGGCCCGCGTCGGCGCCGACGAGCCGCTCGAGCACGTCCATCATACCGAGCCTGGCAGCGGCGTGCACGTCGACCGTGGCGCCGCGCTCGATCAGGAACGGCGCCAGGCCGTGGTCGTCGTCCAGCACGCCGAAGCCGCCGGCCCACCAGTGGCTTTTCTGATTGATGTCGGCCCCGGCATCGAGCAGGGCGTCGATCAGATCGCGATTGGCGAACGGGACCGCGGCAAGGAGCGGAGTTGCGCCGAAGTGCAGGCCGGGCATCGTATCGTTGATCTGCGATTTCAGCTTGGGGTAGCGCTCGAGCACTTCTCGAACTCTGCTCGCATCGTTGGCATGAATCGCCGCCACCAGCTCTGCCGGGGGATCGGCGCCGATCGCTTCAACGTGGGCTTTCAACTTGGCCCAGCTCGCAAAGCCGTAATCGCGGGCCAGGGCGAGCTGCGCGTCGGCGAGCTGGGGCTCAGGCGGAACCGCCCGGGACAGCAGTGAGCGGAATCGCTCGTGCGCGACCGGGTCCCCGCTGGCGAGCTGCTCGAGCAGGACTTTGGCCTGGTTCTTCAGATGCTCGAGGTTGGGGTGCGGCGGCAGTCGGCGGGTCATACACTCCTCCCTTCACGTGCGCCCCTGGTCCGCAATTGGGGGCAGAAGAGAGGTCGAGTTGTAGCTGCCAGGACAGCGCAGGTGGGATGGTCCCTTCCCGCGGACGGGGTGCACCCTGCCGTGCGATCAGGAGTCTAGGGCCGGGCGCTGGAGATGACAAGGAAGCTGTTGAAACCCGGCGGGGGGCCGTCCGTACGGTCAGCACCCGAATCTCATCATATGCGCATGGACGAAGAAGCCGTGTTCTTCACCGTTTTTGGTGCCGCCCTGGCCGGTGCCGTGCTGTTCGGCGCCGCGTGGTGGCGGGCGCGCACCCGTTTGAACCAGCTGGAAGACCGGCTGGCGGCATCGCTCGGTTCGCGTGAGGCGGGCAATTCCAGCGATGTCCAGGACCGCATCGCGGAGCTCGCGCAGCGTGTGACCCAGCTCGGTCGCGGGCAGGAGTTCGTGCAGCAGCTGCTCTCCGGGAAGCGGCGACTCCCCTCGATGGGACACGCAGCCGATTCCACGCCTTCCTGACGAACTCCCCTTGCCCCGTGTGGGGCAGCTTTTTACCTTGCGTTCAGTAGCCGTCCAGCACTCAAATTTCTGAGGAGTTTCTACTCGATCATGTACACGCACACCGCTCTTCCCTGCGCGCCTCGGTGGGCCCGGATGTTCGCGATCCGGACCGCGCTGATCGTGCCGCTCGGTGGGCGTATTGTGTCCGTCAAGGACCAGTCGAGGAGACGAGCACCCTAGAAGTCCGCGATTCCGCTGTGTGATCCGGCCTTTCGGGTGCTCTACGAGAAGCCCGAAAGGCCGTTTCGTTTGCCATAACTCAAAGGGTCACACAGATGGAAGCTCAAATTCAGCGGCACAACCAGGCGATCGTCGAGCGCTATCTCGAGCAGCCGACCCGGCTCCCGGCGGAGTTGCGGCGGCAGGTGGAAGCGCTGTGGGACGGCGCGCCCGTGCAGCTCTACGCATTGGCCGACCTCGATCACACCCATCAGCTGTCGGAGACGTGGGTGCTGCTCGGTCCCACGCATCTCGCCACCGCGCGGCCCCCCCGTTCGGGCGAGCGGTGGGAGATTGAGAGCGTGTGGCGGTCCCGCGTGCAGGCGGTCGTCGAGTCCCCCGGGCTCTCGGCCACGACTGTGAGCGTGCTGGGGCGTCCCGGCGACCCGGCGCTCGTCGTGGCGCGCTACAGCCACCGCCAGCGGCGCGCCTTCGAGAACCTGAAGTTCGTTCTCGAGGAAGCGCTCGAGGGACGACGGGTCGCGCCTTCGGATGGGGACGGGGAGTACGCCGATGCGGTGGCGCGGCCGGTGCGCGACGCCCAGACGCTCGTCGCGGGGCAGCGGGTGGCGGTGATCCGCCGCCTGCTCGGCTACCTGCTCCCGTACCGGCGCCGGCTCGCCATCGGGATGGGTGCGGCGGCCCTGATCACCCTCGTGAGCCTCGTTCCGCCGTATCTCGCGGGGTACCTGATCGACCGCGTGATCCGGCCGGCGCAGGAGGGAATCGTCCCGGCGGCGCGGGCGGGCGTGATCGCCGCGATCGCGGTCGCCGCGATGGCGCTCGTGTACCTGATCAAGGCCGCGGCGGCGATCGTGCGCCTGCGACTGATGGCGATCCTCGGCGAATGGGTCGCGCGCGATCTGCGGGCCGAGCTGTACGAGCATATCCAGCGGCTCAGCCTCTCGTTCTTCTCGCGCAAGAAGACGGGAAGCTTGATCACGCGCGTTTCGTCGGACACCGACCGGCTGTGGGACTTCGTGGCGTTCGGCGTGGTCGACGTGTCGTTGTCGGTCGTGATGCTCGTCGGATTGTCGGCGGTGCTGTTGACGCTCGACTGGCGGCTCGGGCTCGTCATGACGCTGCCGGTGCCGTTCCTGTGCTGGATGATCTACCGGCACGGCGAGGTGTTGAACCGGCGCTTCCTGCGGGCGTGGCGCAAGTGGTCGCGCATGACCGACGTGCTCTCGGATACGATCCCCGGGATCCGGGTGGTGAAGGCGTTCAACCAGGAAGACCGGGAAATCGAGCGCTTCGCGACGCGCAGCGACGACGTGACCGAGGAAGTGAATCACCTGCACCGGGTGTGGACGACGTTCTGGCCGCTGTTGACGCTGGCGGTGCAGGTCACGACGGTGCTGGTGTGGGTGATCGCCGTGCCGCGGCTGCTGGGGCACGGCACGGCCTTGTCGACGGGGACGTTCATTTCGTTCCTGCTGTACACGACCATGTTCGTCGCCCCGATCGAGGTGATCGGGCAGATCGCCCGCACAATGAATCGCGCCACGACCTCGGCGCACCGGATCTTCGAGGTGATGGATACGGAGCCCGAGGTGCGGGACCCGGCGCGGCCGGCGCGGCTCGAGCCGGTGCGCGGTCGCGTCACATTCGACCGCGTGACGTTCGCCTACGACGGCGTGCGCCAGGTGCTGAAAGGGGTGTCGTTCGACGTGCTTCCCGGGGAGCTGATCGGCCTCGTGGGATCGTCGGGCGGCGGGAAGAGCACGATCGTGAACTTGATCGCGCGCTTCTACGACGTCACGGGCGGCGCCGTACGCATCGACGGCGTGGACATCCGGGAGCTCGAGACGGGGCACTACCGGCGTCAGATCGGGATGGTGCTCCAGGATCCGTACCTGTTCCACGGGACGGTGCTGGAGAACATCCGCTACGGTCTGCCCGAGGCGTCGCTGCGG
>DATFSB010000343.1:0-5637 GCA_035262825.1 Gemmatimonadales bacterium
CGTTCCCGAGCGCCCCACGGCCCGCCCCATCGAGCGGGCGCGCGGTATGGTCGAGTTCCAGAACGTCACCTTCGGGTACGATGCGACTCACGCGGTGGTGCACGACGTGTCCTTCATCGTCAAGCAGGGGACACGGGTGGCGATCATGGGAGCGACGGGCGCGGGGAAAACGACGCTCGTGGGTCTGCTCACCCGGTTCTACGATCCGACGAGCGGCGCGATCCGGCTCGACGGCGTCGATCTTCGCGAATATCGAGTGGCAGACCTGCGCCGCCAGTTCGCCGTCGTGCTGCAGCATCCGCTGCTCTTCTCCACCACCATCGCCGAAAACATCGCCTACGGCCGTCCCGGAGCGGCGTACGCCGACATCGTCGAGGCGGCCGCCGCGGCCGGCGCGCACGAGTTCATCCAGCGACTGCCGCACGGATACGAGACACAGGTCGGCGAGCTGGGCCAGAAGCTTTCGGGCGGCGAGCGACAGCGCATCGCGCTGGCGCGCGCGTTTCTGCGCGATGCCCCCGTCCTCATCCTCGACGAGCCGACGAGCTCGGTGGACCTGAAAACCGAAGCCGTGATCCTCGATGCACTCGAGCGTCTGATGCGGTCGCGCACGGTGTTCCTCATTACCCACCGCCCGAGCAGCTGGGGAATGTGCGATCTCTGGCTACAGCTCGAGCACGGTCGCCTGGCGCGACAGGGCGGCCCCCTCCCTCTCCAGGCAGGGGCCATCGGAGAGCTGAGACCGTGAGCAGACTGCCCATCGCGATCCTGCGCGAGCACCTGGAGACGCACCCCGCGCTTCTCGCCTGGCGCACACTGCAACGCCGCGAGGATCCCGTGCAGCACATCGAGGTGCTGCGCCAGCACGGGGTCAACGGCGTGTATCGGCTGGTCGGTACCGCCGGCACCCGCGACGCGGTGGTCGCCAAGCGCATGCCACGGGAAAGAGCGCGACCCGAGCGCACCATGTACGAGCGCGTGCTCCCGCACCTGCCGGTCACCGCGCCGCGATACTATGGCGCGCTGGCCGGCGAGGGCCCCGTCGCAGAGACTTGGCTCTTCCTCGAGGATGTCGGCGGCCAGCGCTACGCCGACGACCTGCCCGAGCACCTCGCGGTGACCGCTCGCTGGGTCGCGCGCCTGCACGGCTCGGCGACCGCGGTCGCTGCCGCCCAGGAGCTCCCCGATGGGGGGCCGGGTCGCTATCACCGGCATCTCGTGTCGGCGGAGGAGAAGCTGGAGCAGCGGTTGTCCGGACCCGGTCTGATCCCCGAGGACCTGGTTCTCATGCGGGGAGTCGCCGACCAGGTGCGCGGGCTCGCCGCCCGCTGGAGCGACGTCGAAGAGATCTGCGTCGGTCTCCCCGCCACCGTCGTGCACGGGGACTTTCGGCCGAAAAACGTCCACCTTCGTTCCGACGGGAACAGGCTCACTTGCTACCCGATCGACTGGGAAACCGCCGGGTGGGGTGTGCCGGCGGCCGACCTGACGCGCATCGACGTCACCGCCTACTGGTCGATCGCGCGCGAATGGCACGAGGGTTTGTGCCTCGAAGCGGTCTACCGCCTGGCTCAGGTCGGTCAAGTTTTCCGAACGATTGCGGCGATCGACTGGGAGTGCATCAGCCTGCGGTTCGAGAAACGCGACCTGATCATCCAACCGCTCGCGAGCCTCGCGGTGCTCACCCCCCGCTTGAGCGCGGCGGTTCGGACGACGGGGGTGGCGGCGTGACGCTCGTCGCCAACGCGCCGACGGCCTTGCCGGCGGCAGCGACAGGGGAGGTCGGGCCGTGAAGCCGCCGATCGCGGTGCTGCATGAGAATCTCGAGGCGCACCCCGCGCTGCTCGCCTGGCGCGCCTTTCAGCCGCGCCGGCAGGCGGCGCAGCGCATCGAGGTGCTGCGCCAGCACGGCGTCACCGCCGTGTACCGCGTCGTGTGGGCCGGCGTGGACAGCGGGACGGTGATCGCAAAGCGGGTGCCGTTCGCGAAGGCGCGGCCGGAGCGCACGATCTACGAGCGCGTCCTGCCGCTGGTCCCCGTGACCGCACCGCGCTACCACGGCGCGCTTCCCGGCGATGGACCGGAGGCCGAAACCTGGCTGTTCCTCGAGGACGTCGGCGGGGAGCGCTACTCCGACGAGCGCCCCGACCACCTCGCCTTGACCGCGCGCTGGCTGGCGCGGCTGCACGGCGTCGCCGCGGGGATCGCGGTGGCCGGCGCCCTCCCCGAGGGCGGAGCCGGTCGCTACCGGCGGCATCTCGATTCGGCCCTGGAGCGGCTCGAGCGTCGGCTCGCCGGCCCCGAGCTCACCGCGGACGACGTGACGCTGCTCGACGGCGTCGTCGAGCTATTGCGCCGACTGGCGGCGCGCTGGAGCGACGTCGAGCGACTGTGCGTCGGCCTCCCCGACACCGTCGTCCACGGCGACTTCCGGCCCAAGAACGTCTACCTCCGGCCGGCGGGTAACCGCGTCGCCTGCTACCCGATCGACTGGGAAACCGCCGGGTGGGGCGTGCCGGCGGCCGACCTGACGCGCATCGATTGCGCCGCCTACTGGTCGGTCGCGCGCGACTGGTGCCCCGGGTTGAGTCTCGACGCCGTCTATCGCCTGTCGCATCTGGGACAGGTATTCCGCACCGTCGCCGCCATCGATTGGGAGTGCGCCGGGCTGCGCTTCGACGCGCGCCGGCAGATCGTGCGGTCGCTCGCGAGTCTCGCCGTGCTGCGCCGGCGCCTGACGGGATACGTTCAGAAGACAGGAGTGGCCGCGTGACGCTCGTCGCCAACCATGACGTACGGGCGCGCGTCCCGTCGGATCGGCTGCCGGACGCCTCCGAGCTGGCGACGGCGCTCGAAACGGCGACCGCCGCACCCGAGGGAACGATTCGCGTGAGCGCCGTGCGGCAGCTCAAGACCAATGTCTATCGCGTGACGTTCTCGCACGATGCAGATCCGCGGCTGCATTCGTTCGTCATCAAGTCGTGCAACCCCGGCCTGGCGCGGCATAACCAGCTCGTCGCCCGGCGCTGGCTGCCGCTGATCGACTTCTCCGACGGCGCGGCCCGGCTCGAGGGTTCGGCGGCCGACCCCCGCGGCGAGCGCATCTGGCTCGTGTACGAGGACCTGGGGATCGGGCGGCTCGACGCCGCAATGGCGGATCGCGCCCGTGTGACCGTCGCGGTCGATCTCATCGCGCGGCTGCACGTGCGCTCGGCGGAGCACCCGATGCTGCCCGACGTCCGGGCACACGGTGGGGACCTGGGTGAGGCGTACCTGATCGCGAACGTGAGGGACGCGGTCCGGGCCCTCGCCCAGCTGTGCGCGCCACGCGTCGCGCTGTCCGCGGTTCAGCAGCGCGTGCGGGACCGGCTGCTCGGCCGGCTGCAGCTGCTCCACGACGAGCTGCCGCGGCGCGTGCAGATGCTGGAGCGCGACGGCGGCCCCGAGGTGCTGCTGCACGGCGATCTGTGGACGACCAATGCCTTCGTCACCGAGAGCCCGGACGGATGGCGCGCCCGCCTCGTCGACTGGGATCACGCCGGCGTCGGGCGGGCGAGTTACGACCTGTCGACGTTCCTGCTGCGGTTCCCCCCCGAGGAACGGTCGTGGATCCTCGATCGCTACCGCATGGCTGTCGGCGATCGCTGGGAAATGCCCGAGACGCGCGATCTGAATGCCCACCTCGAGACCGCGGAGCTGGCCCGCTACGCCAACCGGGCGATCTGGCCGGCGGTGGCGTGGCTGGTGGACGGCGCCGACTGGGCGTTCGAGGAGCTCGCCATGGTCGCGGGGTGGTTCGACGATTGGCGGCCGGTGCTGTGATGAAACTGCTCATCGTCAACGCCGATGACTTCGGCGCCAGTCCCGGAACGAACCGCGGCATTCTGGAGGCGCACCAGAACGGCATCGTCACGAGCACCAGCCTGCTCGTCGCGGCCGCCGCCAGCGCCGGGGCAGCCGAGCTCGCGGCCGGCGCGCCGGAATTGAGCGTCGGGCTGCACGCCGATCTGGATGGCGTCGACCCGGAGCAAATCGGCGACGCGCTGGAACGGCAGCTGGAGCGGTTCGAAGCCCTGATGAGCACCGCGCCCACCCATCTCGATACGCATCACGACACACATCGCCACCCGCGTGCGTACCCCGCCGTGGTGGAGTTCGCCCGCCGCCACGGGCTGCGGTTGCGCGGGCACGCGCGCATTCGCGTGTGCACGAAGTTCTACGGCCAGTGGGGCGGCGAGACGCACGCCGAACAGATCAGCGTGGCGGGACTCGAGCGCGTGCTCGCCGACATCGAGGACCTGGTGACCGAGCTGACGTGCCATCCCGGGTACCCCGACGCGGCGTTGCGCACCAGTTACGAC
Organism: Gemmatimonadales bacterium; assembly: GCA_035262825.1. Taxonomy (GTDB): domain Bacteria; phylum Gemmatimonadota; class Gemmatimonadetes; order Gemmatimonadales; family GWC2-71-9; genus DASTHG01. The sequence goes on from DATFSB010000343.1 coordinate 4,362, forward strand.
GCGGAGCGGGAGCTCGAAGTACGGACGCTGTGCGACCCGGGGGCGCGGGAAGTCGTCGCGCGGCTGGGGTTCCGCCTCACCAGCTTCCACGAGCTGCCGGGCGTCGCCGCCCGCTCGCCGGCGTAAGCCGACCATGGCCAGCGTCGTCGTCTCCTGCTACAACGTCGCCAGCTTCCCCGAAGGCGGCGGTCACTTCTGGGTCTACATGCAGTACGTCCTGGCGCTGCGGGCGGCCGGGTGTGAGGTGACCTGGCTGGAGCGGTTCCGCCGCGGCAAAGACCCAGCGAAGGACGAGCGCGCGATGGACACGTTTTTCGAGCGCATGGCGCGCTTCGGGATGGACGGTCGCGTCCTGCTCTACATGCAGGACGATCCCCTCGAGGACGGCCATCCGGTAGTCGAATTCATCGGGACCTCGCGGCAGCAGGCCGAGGCCGCGCTGCGGCGCTCCGACCTGCTGCTCAATTTCCACTACGCCATCGATCCGCGCCTGCTCGGGTGCGCGCGGCGAACCGCCCTCGTCGACATCGACCCGGGCCTCCTGCAGGTCTGGATCAGCACCGGCCAGCTGCGCGTTCCGCCGCACGACTGCTATCTGACGATCGGCGAGACGGTGGGGACTCCGGCCGCCCGCTTCCCCGATTGCGGCGTGTCGTGGATCCGGTTCCGGCCGCCCGTCAGCCTCGACGCCTGGCCCTACTGCTTCGACCCGCGCCCGGCGCCGTTCACGACGGTGGCGGGGTGGTGGTCGGGTCAGTGGGTCCGCGATGTCGAGAACGGCCGTGAGGTGCTGTACGAGAACACCAAGCGCGTCTCGTTCCTCGAATTCGACGCGGTCGCGTCGCGCACCAGCCAGCCGCTGGAGCTCGCCCTGTACCTCGCCGCCAACGACGGCGACGACCTGGCTCGATTGCGCGGCCACGGCTGGCGCATCGAGCGCTCGCAGGACGTCGCGGGGACACCGGAGCAGTACCGTACCTACATCCAGCAATCGCGCGGCGAATTCAGCTGCGCCAAGCCCTCGTGCATGCGGCTGCAGAATGCCTGGATCTCGGACCGCACGCTCTGCTATCTGGCGAGCGGCAAGCCCGCCGTGGTCCAGCACACCGGGCCGAGCGACTACCTGCCCGACGGACTCGGGCTGCTGCGCTTCACGACGCTCGACGAAGCCGTGGCCGCGCTCGACCGCGTCAACACCGATTACGAGCGGCACGCCCGCGCGGCGCGCGACATCGCCGCCACCTGGTTCGACGGGACGGCCGTGCTCGAGCATATC
>DATFSB010000344.1:0-11353 GCA_035262825.1 Gemmatimonadales bacterium
GTCTTCGCCGTCGTCAGGTTCGCCTCGGAGGTCAGCAGGTCGAGGATGGTGCCCGCGCCGACGCGGTAGCGCTCCTGCTGCACGCGCAGGTCTTCGGTCGTGGCGGCGACGTTGGTCGTCGCGATGTCGATCTGGGTATAGGCGGTCTGCAGTGCGGCGATCTGCTGCGTGAGCTGCGCCCCCACGAGCCGGCGCGTATCGCCCGCCTGGGCGAGCGCGAAATCGCGTTGCACGTCGGCCGCGACGAGCTGTTGCTCGCGGCTGAACCCGTTGAAGATCGAGAGGCTCACCGAAAAGCGCAGCGTCCAGTTGTTGACGTAGCTGTTGGTGGAATTCCACGGAGCGTCGAACCCGGTGTACCCGTTGGAGTACCCCGCCGTGAACGACGGGAAGTACTGCGCCCGTGCAACCGTGACCTGCGATTGCGCGGCGTGGGCCTGGGCTTCGGCCTGCGCGACCTGCGGCGCGTGCGCGATGGCGTCGACGCGCAGGGCCGCGGTGTCCGGGAACGGCGCCAGCGCGGAATCGGGGACCGCCCGTACCAGCCGGTCGACCCCCACCTGGCGGCCGAGGTTTGCTTGCGCCGTCGCGAGATTCGCCTGGGCCTGGAGCAGCGCGAGGTGCGCGTTGCCGAGGTCCACCACCCCGCGCAGCGAATCCGAGCGTGTCGCCGTACCGGCGCGCAGCTTCTGCACGGCGATCTCCATTTGTTGCTGGGCCTGCCGGACCTGCGCCTCGGCGACGTGCACCAGCTCTTCGGTGGCGAGCGCGTTGTAGAACAGCTGCTTCGTCGTGAGCGTCACCTGGAACCGCTGGTTCACGTAGCCGGCATCGGCGGCATCGGCGGCGGCCGCGGCGGCATTGCTCGTCGCAAAGCGCGCGAAGCCGTCGAACAACGTGAGGTTGAGCGAGATGCCGCCGGTGTACGAGGTGCTCGTGGGGCCGGACACGATCTGGTTGGTCGCCGAATTGAAGCGGTTGCCGGACGCGTGCGCCGAGCCTCCCGTGAGCGACAGCGATGGGAGGAAAGCGCCGAAGGCGGCCCGCTGGGAAGCACCCGCGTTGCGCCGTGCGCCCCGGGCCTGGATGATCGCCGGCTGGACGTCGAGGGCCCGGCGGATCGCCTCGTCGAGGGTGACCTCGAGAGTGGTCGCGGCGGACGAATCGGCCTGCTGTGCCCGGGCGGGCACCGCCGCCGCCCCGGCCGCCACTATAAGGAAAAGGAATCGACGCATCAGTTCGGACTCGAAGGCGATTTGTTAGAACGCTGATGCTCGAGCTCCTTCAAGAGTCGCGCGTAGCGCTCCCGCTGCGGCGGGGTGAGCTGCGCCGTGATCTCGGCGCGCACTGTGGTGCGCAGGGAGTCGAGCCGCGGCCGCACCGAGCTCATGATCGCCTCCATCTCGGCGTGATGGCGGGTGAGCACCGCCCGGACGGCGTCCTGCTGGGCGGCGTCGAGATCGAGGCGGCGCGCCAGGTAGGCGGTGAGGGCGTCGGGGCCGCCGCCGCGCGGCGGCATCATGACGAGTGTGGCGCGCGACACCGCCCAGCCGGTCGCCCCCCCGGCGAGAAAGACGGCGACGAGGAGCGCCGCCGCCCAGGCCCGCGATTGACTGAACATCCGGTCAGCGCCCCGTCGCGACGAGCAGCAGATTGGGCTCCGACTGCACGTCGGCGATCATCGCGCCGGGATCGTCCGACACGGACGGCTCGAGCGACGCGCGCGCCCGGCCGATCATCAGCCCGGCGATGAACGCTGCCGCAGCCGCCACGACGATGCCGCGGGCAGCCCAGCGCGCGAGCAGGTGCTCCACGGGATGAGCCGGGCTCCGGGCCGCGCCGGCCAGGACCCGCGCGACGAACGCCGCCCGGTCCTGGGGCCGGTCCAACGCTGCCCGCAGGGCCGCGCCTAGACGAGCGTCGGGTCGATGGTCGAACGGCGTCTGCGACTCGGTCATCCGTCATCCCTCCAGTCCGCCAACAGCGCCCGCAACTTGCGGCGCGCATGAAACACTTCCGATCGCACAGTGCCTTCGGGAATGCCGAGCACCTGGGCGATTTCGGCGTGCGAATACCCCTCCACGTCGAACAGCACCACGGCGAGACGCCGCCGCGCGGGCAGCTCGTCCAGCGCGATGCGCAGGCGACCGAGCAGGACTTCGCGCTCGGCCAGGACATCCGGCCGCGCCCCTCCGGCCACCAGTCCTTCATCCAGCGAGACCGCGCTGCGCACCTTGCGCCGGCGTCGCCGGTCCGTCGCCGCATTGGCGACGATCCGCATCAACCAGGGACCGAACGGCCGGGCGCTGTCGTACTGGTCGAGTTTCACCAGAGCGGCGAGGAAGCCATCCTGCGCGGCGTCATCCGCGTCGTCGGGATCCTGCAACACCGCTCGAGCGACGCGGCGGGCTTGATCAGCGTATCGGTCGACCAGGAGCCCGAAGGCCTCGCGATCGCCGCTCCGAGCCCGTGCCACGAGGGCAGCGTCCCCCGCTTCCTGGGGATTACGCGCATCCCCATTGGGGCGTTGCGGTTCAGTCGCCATCATCCCGATCCCGCGCCCGGCGCTTGCCAAATCCATATACCGCAAACCCCAGGGCGAGCCAGAACGCCAGCGTCGCCACGACGGCGCCGGTGACGCGGGGGAAGACCAGCAGGAGAACGCCGATGATGAGAAAGACGAGCGCGGCGGTCACGGCGAGTGCGCGACGCAGCCCGCCGGCGACGCGGCGCAGCGCCACCACCGCCACGGCGCCGAGCTCGTAGCGCGAGCGTTTGCCGCGGGGCTCCTTGGGTGCCTCCGGGGCGGCCCCGACGAGTCGCGGCGGCAGCCGCAGACGCCGCGGCTGCAGCACGATCTCACGGCTCTCCTGCAGATCGCGGCGGAATTGCGCCGCCAGCTGGTCCGCGGTCGTGGTGTCGTCGGCGATGATATCGAGCTCGTAGTTGGCGAGCAGGCTCGACACGTTGAGATTGCTCGAGCCGACGCGCGCCCAGCGCCGGTCCGCGACCAGCGTCTTGGCGTGAATCATCGGTCCGAGCCACTCGAACACGCGCACCCCGGCGTGCAGCAGCTCGCGGTAGCCGACGCGCGTGAAGCGCTGCAGGGCGCGGAGATCGGTCGCGCCCGGGACGAGGAGGCGGACGTCCACGCCGCTCTTGGCCGCGTCGAGCAGCGCCGCGTACAACGGAGCGGGTGGGACGAGGTAGGCGTCGGTGATCCACAGCCGCTCGCGCGCCGCCGCGGCAATGACCTGGGTGGTGCGATAGATACGCCCCTCGAACGGCACGCCACCCACGACCCGCACGGCGCAGCCGCCGCACTCGGCGGGATCGGCGGCCAGCTCTTCCGGGGCGAGCGCGGAGCCGGCCGCCTGCCACACGTCGGCGAAGGCGCGGTCGAGGGCCGCGGCCGCGGGCCCGCACACGCGCAGCATCGTGTCACGCCACGCCTCCCGGCCGCTCGCGGGATCGCCCGCCCATTCGTTGCCGATGCACAACCCCCCCACCATGGCGCGTGCCCCGTCGGCGACAACGACCTTGCGATGATCGCGCACGAAGATGTCGAAGGGGTGCCCGGAGAGGATCGGATGGAAGGCGCGCACCTCCGCCCCGGAGCGCCGCAGCGCGCGCCAGAAGCGGTACCCCGTCCCGACGGAGCCGAGGGCGTCGTACAGCACCCGCACCCGCACCCCCGTGGCCGCGCGCTCCATCAGCGCTTCGGCGACGCGCCGTCCCGTGCGGTCGTCGCGGATGATGTAGTTCTCGAAGTGGACCCAGCCGCGGGCGCCGCTGATCAGGGCGATGATCGCGTCCAGCGCGGCCGGGCTGTCGGGGAAGTGCTCGATCGAATTGCCGGCGATGGCGCGCGCGCTGGCGGTGCGCTCGACGGCGAACGCCAGCTCGTCTTGCTGCGCCTCGGCGACGAGCACCGCGCGCGAAGAAGAAGCGGTCACCCCAACCCGAGCGTTTGCTCCACCGGCCGCAAGGCTGCGATGCAGGCGGCGATGTGATCGTCGAGCGGCACGCCCAGCTCGTCGGCGCCCTGACGGACGTCGTCGCGGTTCACGCCTCGGGCGAACGCTTTGTCCTTGAGCTTCTTCTTCACCGACGACACCTCGAGATCGGCAAAGCTCCGCGAGGGGCGCACCAGGACGCAGGCGACCAGGAAGCCGCACAGCTCGTCGACGGCAAACAGCGCCTTGGCCATCGCCGAATCGCGCGGCACACCGGAATAGCTCGCGTGGCCGAGGATCGCCCGGCACTGGTCTTCGGAGAGACCGCGCTCGCGCAGCAGCTTGACACCCCAGGCCGGGTGTCCGTCCGTCGCGGAATGCTCGTGATTCGGGTAGCTCTCGTAGTCGAAGTCGTGCAGCAGGCCGACCAGCCCCCACGCGTCCGCGTCGCCGGCGTACTTCCCCGCGTACGCGCGCATCGTCGCTTCCACCGCCAGCATATGCTGGCGCAGGGCGGGATTCTGGGTGTGCTGCTCCATCAGCGCGAGCGCGTCAGTCCGGTTCATGGATCCACGTTCCACCGTTCGGCCCACAGCTCGGCCATCAACAGCGGCCACAGCTTGCGGGCATGATTGGCACGGCCGGCCCGATGCTCGGCCAGCAGCGTCGCCGTGGGAGCGGTGGGGAAGAGGCGCGGCCGCGCGAGGTGGCGATTTGCCACGTCCGCCAGCCCTTCGTTCAACCAGCGCGCCACGGGCACCGACAGCCCGCGCTTCCGGCGGCGAATCACCTGCTCGGGGACTATACCCCGTGCGGCCGCTTTCAATATCGCTTTGGTGGTGACCCCACGCACCTTGAGGGACGCCGCGGCCGGCAGCGCGAGCTCCAGCACTTCGCGGTCGAGGTAGGGCGCACGGGCTTCGATCGATGCGAGCATCGTTCCCCGATCGACCTTCACCAGCAGGTTGTCGGGGAGATAGCTCTGAAAGTCGAGCCACAGCAGGCGGTTCAACGACGGCTGCGCGGGGAACCGATCCAGAGCCTGCCGTGCCCATTCGAGCGTGCCACGGTCGGGGCCGAGGGCGCCGAACCACGTGAGGTGCCGGGCCACCGGCTCGAGCTCCGCCGCGGCGACGAGCTGCTTGATCAGAAACTCCATCGTCACGCGGCCCGTCGACGCCGGAATCATCTTCACCAGGCGTTTGAGCAGCGAGCGTCCCGGGAGCCGCCGCACCAGGCCTGCCGCCTTGTGGCCGAGATAGGTGGGATAGCCGCCGAACAGCTCGTCCGCCCCTTCGCCCGACAGCACGACCTTCACGTCGGCGCGCGCGGCGTCGGCGAGCAGGTAGGTGGGGAGGATCGCCGGGTCGCCGACCGGCTCGCCGAGCCGCTCCCGTACGACGTCGAAGGCGCGGCGCAGCGCGTCTTCGTCCGCTGTGACGACGTGGTGCACGGTACGGATGTCCCGCGTCACCGCCTGGGCGAAGTCGCTCTCGTCAAAGCCCGACGCCGTGAAGCGCACGGCGTAGGTGTGGATACGCTCTCCCGGCATCACCCGGGTCGCAGCGCCGGCAAGGAATGAGGAGTCGAGTCCGCCGCTCGTGAACACGCCGACCGGGACATCGGACATGAGCTCGCGCTCGACAGCCCGCAACAACGTCTGCCGCAAGATGGCCGGATCTGCGAGCCGCGCCGGCGCCGCCGCCGCCCGCGCAGCCGACCAGTACTCCCGCACCCGTACGCCGTCGCTATCGGCTTCGAGCAGCTGTGCCGGCGGGAGCTTGCGGATCCCGGCGATCATCGTGGCGGGGGCGGGGACGTACCCCAGCGCCGCGTAGCGGGCGGCCGCCTCGCGATCGAGGCGGCGTGGCTGATCGGGAAACACGAGCAACGCCTGCAACTCGGATGCGAAACGCAGCTCTCCTCGGACCTCGGTCCAGAACAGCGGCTTCTCACCGGCGCGGTCGCGCGCCAGGACGAGCCGCCGTAGCCGGTCGTCCCACACCGCCAGACCGAACATCCCCCCGAGCCGGGCGACGGCGTCGGGTCCAAAGCGCTCGTAGAAGGGGACGATGTTCTCGATGTCGCCGCGCGAGCGGAACGGATATCCCCAACCCGTCGCCTCGGCCCGCAGCGCGGGCGAGTTGTAAATCTCGCCGTTGCACACCATCCAAATCGCGCCGTCGGGACTCTGAAACGGCTGGTCGCCGGTCGTAAGATCCATGATGGCGAGTCGCCGCGCGCCCAGGCGCGCACGCTCGTGACCCACGATCTGCTCGCCGTCGGGTCCGCGATGCGCGAGGGCGCGCGCCATCGCGGGGAGACAATCGGGATGTTTGAGCGGGGCGCCGGTGAGCGAGACTACTCCAAAGATTCCGCACATTACCGCCCCACCTCCCCCTCACCAATTGCGGATTGCGGAATGCGGATTGCGGAATTGTGGGTGGGAGCACCAGGCGCGCATGGGCCGTACGCCGCGTAATGGCCGTCGAGAAACAACAACGGCAGTGCAGCGAGCGTGGCCCGGGTCTGCTGGTCGCCGGAGCGGGTCACGAACACGGTGGGCTCGGGACACGTCGCAAGGCGCGCTCGCCAGGCATCCGCCGCCAGGAGCGGCGATCCGGAGATAACGCGGTAGGTGTCGACGTAATCGGCGATGAAGTTGCTCGTCAGCTCGCGGGCGTTGGTCGTCGAGACCTGAATCTGAGTCTCCAAATAGAAAGGCAGAGACGGCGGGTACGCCGCGACGGCGAGCACGACGCCCTTGGCGCGCACCGAGTCGGCGAGCGCCGCGGCGGACCGATCGTCTCCGACCGCGCGCAGGAGGGGCTGCGTGACGAAGGGCAGCGCCATCACCGCCGCCGCATAGCCTGCCGCGACGATCGTGCGCCGGCGACGCCAGACGCCGAACGACACCAGCACTGCCGCGCCGGCGAGCACCGTGGCGAGGGCGCGTCCCGCTCCCGGAATGGCCGCTCGCTCCGCGGGGGTGAGTGGAATCCGCGCTGGCAACAGGTCCGGGAGGAACAGCAGCCCGGCGGCGAGCACGGCCGCCGATGCGACGGCGGTCCTCCACCCGGTCGCCGGCGACTCGAGGGACAGGTGGCGCGCTGCCGCCAGCGCGAACGCCGGCATCAACGGCAACACATACTGCGGCAGCTTCGATTGGTTCAGCGTGAAAAAGACGAGTGGGCCGACCATCCAGCAGCCGAGCAGCAGCGCGTCGCGCGCCCGCTCATTCACCCGCCGTGCCTCCCAGGCCCACCGTACGCGACCTCCCCCCAGCCGGCCGAGCGCAGGGATGATCCAGGGAAAGGCGGCGATGGGAATGATCGGCAAGAAATACCAGAACGGCGCGGTACGGTGGAAGCTCGTCGTGGTAAAGCGCTGCAAGGTCTCGCGCACGAACGCGTAGTACGGGAACTGCGGGATGCGCGCGGTGACTGCCACGAACCAGGGGAAGGCGACGACGGCGAACACGAGCAACCCCCGCCACGGAACGAGACGGCGCAGCGGGCGCCCGGTGAGCCATGCGTGGGGCACGACGACGGCGAGCGGGATGAGAATCGCGATCGGCCCCTTGGTCAGGCCGCCGGCGCCGATCGCTGCCCAGGCGAGGATCGCGCGGTCTTCGGCGAAGGCGATCACCGCCGCCGTCGTAAAGAAGGAAAGCGTGCTGTCGAAAATCGTGGTGCGCGCATAGGCGAGCACCATCGGCATCGTGGCGAGCGCCAGCCCGGCGAGCCATCCGGCATCGGCGCCGTAGCGCCTCCGCGCGAACCAGACGACGAGAGCGAGCGTGGCGAGCGTCGCGAGATAGGCCGGCAGCCGCGCCGCGAGCTCGCGTGGCCCGAGGAGCTGCATCGTGGCCGCCGCCGCTGCGAAATAGAACACCGGCTTGTCGAGGTAGGGGAGGCCGTCGAGATGCGGCACGATGTAATCGTGCGTGATCGCCATCTCGCGGGCCACTTCGGCGTTGCGGCCCTCATCGGGATCGAGCAGGCGCCTCCCGCCCAGATCCCAGCCGAGCGCCAACGCGGCCAGCGCCAGGAGGAAGATGAGCCAGCGGTTGTCGACGGGCGTGGTGTGCGTCAACGGGGAGTGCCGCTCTCCGGCTGCGGCATCTGGCTGACCGTGATCGGCACCTGCGCGGCTCGCTCCCCATCGACGGTGATGTCGAACCGGTATACGCCGGCGTGGGGGAAGGGGACGTCGAAGACGAGCACCGCTGCGGCTTCGATCTCGGTGACGCCGGCGGGGGGCTCGGCAAACGTCACGCTGCCGTTGCCGCCCAGGATTTCGACGTCCTGCTCGTCGACGAGTCGGATCTGGACCCCGTGCTCCCCGATCTCGGTGCGCTTGCCCTTGAGACGGAGCACGAGGTGCAACCGCGGGTGCATGGCGGGAAACTGCTGGACCCAGATGTGCTGGAAGATGCCGAGAACCGAGATCTTTCCGGCCTGGTCGACCAGGGCGTAATCGGCGACGACGGCGAAGTCGAGGTGCATGGCAGGGAACTTACCATGCACCCCGGACTCCGCATACGCTCATTTCCTGGCGAGGCTCACGAAGGCGCGCGTCTTCTCCCACGCGAGGGCGAGGATGGCGTTGTCGCCCTGCGGCTCGAGCGTGATCACGAACTGCTCGACCGGCTGCGCCGTCGCCGCGACCTGCATGTCGACGCGGACGAAATCGGAGTCGGCGCTGTAGTCGGTGCCCCAGAGGTTGGCGCGCTTCGGGTCAGCGCAGGCCGCGGCGTCCGCGCACGGTGCTTTGGTCTGCTTGTTGAAGATCAGCTTCCACCCGTTCGCCTGCGGCAGCGTCCACAACGTGTACGTTCCCGCGGGGATCGTCTGCCCGCCGACCGAGAGGTCGCCCGAAGTGGCGAACCGGGTCGCGAAGTTCGCGCCGGTGCGCCACACCTGGCCGTAGGGAACGACGGGGCGGGGCGAGCCACCCTCGGGGCCGAAGATGACGCGGCCTCGCATCGAAGGACGGCCGTACTGAACGAGCAGCGACGCACCGCCAACGGAACCCTTCACCGAATCGGGTGGAGAGAGCTGGCCGAGCGGCGGCCGCCCCGCGAACGTCGTCGCCAGCGCGGCGATGTCAACAGAGGCCTGTCGGGCCGAGCGGACTTTCTGGGTCGTCAGGCGGCCGTCGACACGCTGGATCAGGCCTGCGGCGTCCACGGCGAAGAGCGTCGGCGGGTCGGCCTCGAAGGCCACCGTCAGCGAGTCCTTCGCCGGATGCCGGGCGATGAGCCTGGTGACCTCTGTCGCGCCCAGGGGCAGCGTCGCCACCGTGTCGTGCTTCGACAGCGCGGCGCGCCGGCCGTACAGCTCGTACATGTCATAGGAAAAATTTATGAACGGCAGCGCGCCGCCGGGCGTCGGCACTTTGAACGTGGAATGCGTCGTGTCGCGCGTGACGTCGACTTGTGTCGTGTCCCCGAACTGCGCGACGAAGCGCGTGACGGGTGCTTGCGGGTTCGAGACGTTCCTGTTGGTCATCTCGAAATGCGCCATGGTGCCGTCGGCGTTGAGCGTGCCCGAGTAATGCCGCTGGATCACGGCCGCGCCGCGGATCAGCATGTCGCCTTCCACGGTGGTGCCGGAGCGCTTGTACTGCTCCGCGACGATCGTATCGTGTCCCAGCGTCACGACGAACGCACCCTGGGCGTTCTGGGCGCCGAGCGGTACGCCCGCGCCGAGACCGAGCAGCGCGAGCGGAATGAGCATGCATCTCATGGAACGATGTCTCCTTATTTCACGCGAAGGGACTTCAATTCATCGTTCTGTTTCACCGCGTTCACAACATCCATGCCCGTGGTGACCTGTCCGAAAACGGTATGCACCCCGTCCAAATGCCGTTGCGGTGAATGGCAGATGAAGAACTGGCTGCCGCCGGTGTCCTTCCCGGCGTGCGCCATGGATAACGTGCCGGCGACGTGCTTGTGCACGTTGCGGCTCGTTTCACACTTGATCTGGTAGCCCGGGCCGCCGGTCCCCACCGGTCCCTTGCCGGTCTTGGAGTAGGGGTCGCCGCCCTGAATCATGAAGTTGGCGATCACGCGATGGAACTTGGTGCCGTCGTAGAAGCCGGAGTTGGCCAACTTCTCGAAGTTCGCGACGGTATTGGGCGCCTCGTCGGCAAAGAGCTCGAGCTCGATGGTGCCGCGGCTGGTTTCCATGACAGCGCTCTTATTGGGCATCAGGTCTCCATGTTGGAGTTGAACAACGCCTCGAGCTGCTCTGGTCGGCTCACGGGGAGTGAGCAGGTAGTGCCCACACACACCGCGGCCTGCGGTGTATCGGCGATGCGTCGCACGACCACTTTGCGCGGGCGGAAATGCTGCAGCGCGAGGAGGTGCATCGCGCACGCCGGGCCCGGCCCGCCGGGTCCCGAAACTTCTACACGCGTTGGCGCATGCAGCGCCCAATCGATGGCGCTGAGCAGAGTCGCACCGTGCAGCGCCAGTTCGCCGGCGACCCCCGCAAATGCGCCGAGCTGCCGGTCGAGTCGCGCACGCCACTGCGCATCGTCGGTGAGGCTCCATAACCGGGCGAGCACCAGCGCCGCCACGCCATTGGGTGAGGGCGTCGGCGCGTCCTGAACCGGCTTGGCGCGCGTCGCAAGGTAACCCGTCCCGTTCTGGCCCTGCGCGATGTCGAAGTAGCCGCCCGCCGGGTCCCCCCAGTGCGCCGCCCAGTGTGCGGTGGCGCAGTACGTCATGACCAGGGCGGCGCGGTCGCGCCAGGCTTCGTTTCCCGTCGCCTCGAACGCGTCGAGGAAGGCCGCGGCGCACTGGACGTTGTCGTCGAGCAGTCCGGGGGAGGCAAGGGTGTCGCCGGAACGACCGAGGACGTGGCGCATGCCGTCGGTTTCACTCCACGCCTCCTTCCAGATGCGCTCGAGCACCTGCAGCGCGACCGTATTGCAGTCGGGCCGGTCGAGGACGGCGCCGGCCTGCAGGAACGCGCCCGCCATCATCGCATTCCAGTTGACGTACGCCGTGCGATCGACGAAGGGGGTGGGCCGTCCGTCGCGTGCCGCCTTGAGCTTTTCCATCGCGCTCCGCAGCACGGCTTGTTCGGCGTCGCCCGCAGGCTCGCGGCGCCGCCACAGAACGTTTTTCGCCGGGTTGTGGTGCATCTCGCCGTCGGACTCGATGTCGAACACTCGAACGCCGATGTCGAGCTCTTCGGCAGACAGGACCGCGCGCGCCTCCTCGAGCGTCCAAGTCCAGTAGTCGCCGTCATCTTCGGGGCCGACGTCGGCATCCTGCGAGGCGGCGAAGGCTCCTCTCGTCCGGTCGGCCAGCACGGCGAGGACCCAGTCGACGATCCGGTTGGCGACCTCACGCCAGCGCGGCGTGCCGAACGCCGCGAAGCCGG